>DATJAA010000162.1:0-2373 GCA_035516815.1 Acidimicrobiia bacterium
AACGACGAGTTCCGCGCGCCCTCCGAGATCGAGACCGCCACGGCAGCATGGAGCGCGACCCGAATCGAGATCATCCCGGGCGCGAGCCATTTCTTCGTGGGACGTACCGACCGTGTCGTCGCGTCGACGGCGATGTTCGTAGAGACGCTGGCCGCGTCGTAGCAACAGCGGTCGTAGCGACAGCGGTTGCCCGAGGGGTGACCCCCGGCCGCGGCGACGAAATCAGATGGAGAGCGTGGGACTGGACAGGCCGCGCGTGGCGAGAAAGCTCGTCCGCCGCTCGATGGCCATGTGCCACATCGCGAGATCGGCATCGAACGAGGCACGGTCGCCGTCCTCGTACGCGTGCTCGAGCTCGTCGAATGCCGCGTCCTCGGCATCGAGCAAACTCCGGTAGCGGCGGAAGAAATGGTCGTCGACTGCGCCGACGGGACCGGGGAGCATCACTCCGCCGCCGAGGTAGTGAGGTTCGGCCATGGGCACCTCCTACGCACGTGCCCGATGGGAGGCCGGGCACTTGGTTCCGACGAAGGTACTCCAGACCGGAGCCGCGGGAAACAACCTCCGGTCACCATCTCGTCACCAGGTGTTTACGGCCGTATGACGAGTCCGCGTTCGGAGAGATACGCCTTCGCCTCGCGTACCGAGTGCTGCCCGAAATGGAAGATCGAGGCTGCCAGCAGGGCGCCCGCGCCCCCGGCAGCAGCGCCCTCGTAGAGGTGCTCCAGCGTTCCGACGCCGCCACTGGCGATGATGGGGACGTCGACCGCGGTCCCGATCGCCTGCAGCAGCTCGATGTCGTAGCCCGTCTTCGTGCCGTCGCGGTCCATGGACGTCAGCAGGATCTCACCCGCGCCGAGCGCGCATACCTGCTCGCTCCACGCGACCGCGTCGAGCCCGGTCGCGGTACGCCCCCCATGGGTCACGACCTCCCATCCGCCGCTGGTCCGCCGGCGAGCGTCGATCGCGACGACGATGCATTGCGCGCCGTACTCCTGCGAGCCCTCGCGCACGATCTCGGGATCGATGACGGCCGCGGTGTTGAACGACACCTTGTCGGCGCCCGCGCGCAGCATGCGCCGCGCGTCCTCGACACTGCGTACACCGCCGCCGACGGTGAACGGGATGAAGACGCTCTCCGCAACCTGCTCGACGACGTGCACCATCGTCTCGCGCGCGTCACTCGAGGCGGTGATGTCGAGGAACACGAGCTCGTCCGCGCCCTCGGCGTCGTAGCGCGCCGCGAGCTCGACCGGATCTCCCGCGTCGCGGATACCGACGAAGTTCACGCCTTTCACCACGCGCCCGGCGTCGACGTCGAGGCACGGAATCACGCGGACTGCGAGCACGCGGCGATCCCCTCCTCTACCGTGAAGCGGTTCTCGTAAATCGCCCGACCGACGATCACGCCGGCCAACCGGCGGTCGAGGGAGCGCAGGTCGGCGAGGCTGCCGACGCCGCCGCTCGCGATCACCGGGACGCCGACCGCGTCGAGCAGGGCGAGATACGGGCCGGCGCCCGGACCCTCCAGGGTGCCGTCGCGGCCGATGTCGGTAGAGATGATCGCGGCGACACCGGGGCGGGCAAGGCGTTGTGCGAGCGTGACGAGATCGACGCCGGTCGACTCGGTCCAGCCGTGGATGGCGACGTTGCGCCCACGCGCGTCGAGGCCGACCGCGACCTTGCCCGGATGCTTCGCGGCGAGCTCGTCGACCACCTCCGGATGTTCCACCGCCGCGCTCCCGACGACCACCCGGGCCACCCCGGCCGCGAGCCGTTCCGACGCGTCGGCGACCGTGCGCACGCCCCCGCCGGTCTGCACGCGGGCATCGACACTGGCGCAGATCGCCTCGACGACGGGCAGGTTCGGATTACCGCCGTCGCGCGCCGCGTCCAGATCGACCACGTGGATCCACCGCGCGCCCGAGGCCGCGAAACGCCGGGCCACGCCCACCGGATCGTCGTCGTACGTCGTCTGGATGCTGTAGTCGCCACGCAGGAGTCGCACGACCGCACCTTCGAGGATGTCGATCGACGGAAACAGGTCCACCGCTATCCCACCGTCTCGACGAAGTTCTGCAGCATGCGGAGCCCCGCGTCGCCGGACTTCTCCGGGTGGAACTGGGCCGCCCAGAGCGGGCCGATCTCGATGGCCGCCGCGAACCGACGCCCGTAGTTGCACCATGCGGCAACTGCCGATGCGTCCTCGGGCTCGGGCGCGTAGGAGTGGACGAAGTAGAGCCACGCCGCATCCGGAAGGTGCGCGCCGAACCGGGAGCCGGGTGCGAGCGCGAGCGTGTTCCAACCGATCTGCGGCAGGCGCACCGACGCCGGTAGCCGCGTCACATTGCCGGCGACCACGCCGAGGCCCGC
>DATJAA010000163.1:0-2958 GCA_035516815.1 Acidimicrobiia bacterium
CTACGCCGACGCGCACATCAAGAACGACGGCGGCGCGCTGGTGAGCGTGTCCTCGAGCAGCCCGGACGCCGAAACGACCGGCACGACGCAAGCTCGGCTGCTGGGCAACGTCACGCACAGCGGCGACGCGGGCGCGAACAATGTATACGTCACCGCGCAATCTTCCGAGGATGCGACGGCGGGATCGAGCTCGAGCGGCGGCGGTCTGGTTTCCGCGACCAGCTCGAACGTCACCGCGCATTCCTCGCCCAACGTCAGCGCGCAGGCGGGCAGCGGCCAGATCCGTGCCGCGGGCGACATTACCATCCAATCGGTGTCCACCACCGACGCCGACACCTCCTCGAAGAGCGCCTCGGGCGGCGCGGTCGACGTCCAGAGCTTGAGCGCGAGCGCTTCGGTGAATCCGAGCGTCTCCGCCGGCGTCGGCGCCAACGGCCTGCTCGCCGCGGGCGGCACGCTCACGATCAGTGCGCTCCACGGCGCGGAGCCGGCGCCGACCTCCGACGGCAGCTTCAACGCGGCCACGGCGGTGAACACGGCGACCAACACCATCGATCTCGGCGCCGCGACCGGTCTGCTCACCGGAGACACGATCACCTACCACGCCGAAGGCAACACGCCGATCGGCGGTCTGGTGGACGGCCGGCGCTACGGCGTCATCTTCGTCACCGCCAATGCCCTGGAGCTGGGCGCGACCTTTACTACCGGCGGTTCGTCGACTGCGGTCGACGTCACGCGTGACACCATCCACTTCGCGAGTGATCCGGGTCTACAGGAAGGCGATTCCGTGATCTACAACGCCGGCGCGTTCAACGTCGGCGGACTGGTCGACGGTCATCGCTACCTGGTGCACATGGTCGACACGACGACCATCAAGCTCATCGACCCGAACAACATACCGGCGCCCGCGCAGTCGTTCAGCGGCTCGAGCGTCGCGAGCAACATCATCACCATCAACAATAACGGCTTCACGAACGGCCAGGCCGTGACTTATCGCGCCCCGAGCGCGGCCACCTTCGGCGCGAGCTCGGTCGACGTGGTCGGCGGAACCGGCTCGGATGCGCTCACCGACGCGAACAACGACAACATCTATCTGGGCTCGGGACACGGCGGCCTTGCGAACGGCGACACCGTCATCTTCACCGCGAGCGATCCGAGCAAACCGGTCAACGGGCTGACCAGCGGACAGCGCTACGTCGTCATCTTCGATTCGTCCAAGCCGAACGAAATCCAGCTCGCGCAAGTCGGCTCGCCGACGACGCCGATCTCGATCTCGCGCGCGGGAACGAATAACTCGGAAACCTTCGAGCTCCGCAAGATCAGCGACCAGGCGATCGGCGGCCTCACGGACGGCGTCACGTACTACGTGATCAACCACACGACCAACACCTTCCAGCTTTCGGCGACGCCGGGCGGCAGCGCGATCGCGCTCGATCCGACCGATCCGGTCACGCACGCGACGCTCACGGGCACGAGCCACATCGGTACGGAAGGCGTCGACCTCACGAGCGCCGGAAGCGGCACGCAGCAGCTCGTGATCGATCTCACCTCGACCTCGAGCGGAACGCAGCAGCTCGAAGGCGTGGGCGGCGCTCGCGCGCTCGCGGCCGCGCCCTCGGGCGACGGCATCGTCACCTCGGCCGCGAGCGGAAGCGGCGGCGGCATCGTGCAAGTCGGCTCGTCGAACACCGAGGCGCATTCGACGCCTTCGGTGAACACCACCATCGGCACGCACGCGAATCTGTCCGGCAACGACGTCGTCGTCAGCGCGTCGTCGATCGCCAACGTGTCGGCTTCGTCGGCGAACAGCGGCGGCGGGCTGGTGGCGGTCGGCAGCGCGAACTCGAGCATCTCGGCCAGCACCACGGGCATCGTGAGCCTCGGCGCGGGCGCGTCGATCACGGCGGCGCACGACGTCACCCTCACCTCGAGCACTGACCAGCACGCCTCTGTCCTCACCGACACGAACGGCGGCGGCTTGGTCGACTTCGCCGACGGCAGCTCGAGCGCGACGCTCGACTACGATTCCGAAGTGCAGATCGGGAACGGCGCGACGATCACGGCGAAGCACAACGTCACGGCGCAATCGAGCAGCGCGCTAAGCGCGACGGCGGACGCGAGCGGCGACGCGGCGGGCCTGGGCGCGGGCGCGAGCGCGGATGCCGAGATGAATATCGGCCAGTCGTCCGCGACGACGCGCACCCTGGTCGGCACCAACGCGCAGATCTTCGGCGCGGACGTGAGCCTCCAGTCGACAGTCACGAGCATGTTCGCGCGCTCGACGGCGAACGCGGACGCCGGCGCGCTCATTTCGGGCGCGGACGCCACCGCCAACGTGAGCCTGCACAGCGAGAAGACCGACGTCGAGCTCGACGCCGGGGCGTTCGTCGAAGGCGACACGGTCGAGGTCCTGTCCAGCCATCAGAACATCGACGTATCCACGCGCGCGGACGGGGAGGCGAGCGGCCTGTACGGCGACGGCAGCGGCACGGCCACGACCGACTACCAGAGCGACTCGGCGGTCGACGTCGACGACGGCGCGGCCATCGCCGGTCACGGCATCACGGTGCAGGCGACGCAGAGCGTGAACCGCTACGACCGCAGCTCGGATTCCGGCAGCGGCTTTTTCGGCAGCTCGGATTCGAGCGACAACGGGGATTTCAACGCCAAGCGCGACATCACTTACAACGGCGATATCGTTCTCCTCATTCGCCCGAACCCCGAGCTCTCGATCGACCAGGATGGGCGCGTGATCAAGGCGGTGGGCATCACCGTGGACGGCGGGCACGGCGTCGGCTACGACGTCAACGGTTCGAGCACGCCGGGCTCTCACCCGATCACGATCGATCCGATCGGCAACCTGAACGTCGCGGGCAGCGCGCTCATTCAAGCGAACACCGTGGGATCGCAGGACGGCGAGAGCGCGCCGGACTCGACCATCAGCGGAACGCAGGGCAC
>DATJAA010000164.1:0-4862 GCA_035516815.1 Acidimicrobiia bacterium
GGCCAACGCTGATCGCGGGAATGAGCGCGACTGCAATGCTCGGCAGGATCAGGTGGCGGATGGCATCGATCGTCACGTCGGGCCGACCGTGCAACAAGCCGTCGACGGTGAGGAGTCCGGTTGGCCCGGTCGGCGCATTGAGGTACGACGTGCGTTGTGGGGGCGGCAGCCAGTGCAGCTTGTTGTAGAACACCACGATCCCGAGGATTGCCACCAAGAACGCGGGAACGGATCCCCCCGCGACCAGCGTGAAGCGGAAGATGCCCGCGCCGCGCCACCGAGCTGCCGACGCGATGCCCAGCAGCACCGCCAGTATCGTCGCGATGATCATCGACGCGATCGCGAGCTCGAGGGTCGCGGGAAGCGCATGCCGCAGATCAGTCGCAACCGGCTGACGCGTGCGCAGCGACATCTGCAGGTTCCCGTGCAGGACATCCCACACGTAACGGACGTACTGCACGGCCAGCGGGCGGTCATACCCGAGTTGGTGGCGCGCCGCGGCAATTTGCGCCGGCGTGCTATTCGCGCCGAGGTAGTCGTGCACGGGATCTGTCGGCGAGAGTTGTTGGAGCCCGAAGACGATCGCGATCAGCACCATCAAGATGCCAACCATGGCCGCGAGACGTTTGAGGATGAGTTGCGTCATTGTGTTCCCAACATGTCGCGCAACCCGTCGCCGGCGATGTTCGCGACGAGCGCGAGCAGGAAGATCGCAAGGGCGGGGATGACGGCGATCCACCAGTCGGTGAGGATGTATTGCAGCCCGTGTGCACTATTGAGCGCGAGTTCGGACGACGGCCATTGCGCGCCGAGACCTAGGAACGAGAGGATCGCGAGCAACAGGACCAAGTTGCCGACGTCGAGGCTCGCGGTCACCAGCGTGGCAGGAACTGCTCCGGGCAACAGGTGACGCCACGCGAGCCGGAATCGACCGACGCCGCTGAGACGCGCAGCTTCGACGTGTGGTCGGGCCGCGATTGCCTTCACCTCTCCGCGCACGATACGCGCGTAGAAGGGCCACCAGACGATCATGACTGCGAGCAGCGTGTGGTTGAGGCTCGGGCCGAGCGAGGCGACGACCGCGATCGCGAGCAGCGGGGCGGGGAGCGCAAGGAAGATGTCGGTGATCCGCATGAGGAGGCTGTCGCTCCAACCTCCGAAACCGCCGGCGATCACGCCGATCGTCCCGCCGACGACGACACCCGACGCAATCACGACAAGCGATGCGAACCACGTTGTCCGCATGCCGTAGAGAACGCGGGAGAAGATGTCGTGGCCGACGTCGTCGGTCCCGAAGAGGAAGCCGTGATGGAACGGAGGAATCGGCAACGCCGAGGTTGACACCAGCGCGGTTGGCTTGTGCGGCGCGATCCACGGTGCGATGGCGGCGAGCACCGTGATGCCGATCAGCAACCCAACTCCGACGCGATCGCCCCAGGAGACGCGTGCGAGGAACGACGGCCGCCGGGTCAGGGCCCGGCCGCGCAGGGTCCGCCGCGTCATGTACGGCTCGGCGACGGCCATCAGCCGTGCTCCGCTTTGACGGGCGCGTAGCCCGGTGCGCGCACACATGCACACGCGCGTTCCTTGTTCGGTCCGAAGGCAACCTCGACGGGCACCTCGATGCTGCACTCGTCGACGGCGACCGGGCAACGGGGATGGAACGCACATCCGCTCGGAGGTCGTAACGGACTCGCAGGCTCGCCGGCGAGTCGCCGGTGCTCGCCGCTGCCCGGGACCGCTTCGAGCAACGCACGGGTATACGGATGCGACGGATCACTCGCCAGCACCTCGGCCGGCCCCTCCTCGACGATCCGACCGAGGTACATGACCGCGATCCGATCCGCGACGATGCGGGCGGCCGCGAGATCGTGCGTGACGAAGAGCAACGCCATGCCGAGTTGCCGGCGCAATCGTCCGAGCAAGTTCAACACCGTCGCCGCGAGCGATACATCGAGCGCGGAGGTCGGCTCGTCGCACAAGAGCACCTCGGGCGGCACGACGGTTGCGCGCGCGAGCGCCACGCGCTGGCGCTGGCCGCCGGAGAGCTGGCTGGCCTTCGCATGGGCAACCTCGGGCAGCAAGCCGACGAGTTCGAGCGCGTCTGCCACCCGTTCGCCACGCTTCTTGCGGGACAGCCCCTCCTCTCGCAGGCGTTCACCGACGAGCTCCCCGACCGTCAGCCACGGCGTGAGCGAAGCCCCCGCGTCCTGGAACACCATCTGCGGGCGTGCGCCGCGTCCGAGTGAGATATCGCCGCGGTCGATCGTCATCAAGCCCGCGATCGCGCGCAGCAAGGTCGACTTCCCGCAGCCGCTCTCACCCACGAGCGCGAGTGAACCGCCCTCCGGAACCGAAAGGGTCACACCGCGCAACGCCTCGAGGTGATGCTTCTTGCGAAAGCCCGCGCTCAACACGAAGGTCTTGTGCACGTCGTCCACGGTGACCGCGATCGGCGGGCTCGCGGTCGGCATCGCCGTCGGCCATTCGAGGTTCGACTGCGCCATCGCGTCGGCGCTCTCTCGCTCATCGGCGTGTACGCATGCAACCGACGAGTCATCGCGACGGGCCACGAGGACCGGCGGCTCGAGTATGCATTCCTCGGACGCGAGCGCGCACCGCGGCGCGAACGCGCAACCCTCGGGCGGATCGCGCGGGTCGGGCGGATCGCCGCGCAAAGACGGCAGCGGGCGCCGACGATCGGCGTGCATCTCGAGCCGTGAGCGCAAGAGCCCACGAGTGTAAGGGTGTGTCGGATTGTGCAGCACCTCCTCGGTCGTGCCGAGCTCCGCGAGCCGTCCCGCGTACATGACGGCGATGCGATCCGCGACTTGCGACGCAACACCGAGATCGTGCGTGATGAGCACGAACGTGCATCCGATCTCGTCTCGCAGATCACTGATCAACGCGAGGATCTGAGCCTGCACGGTGACGTCGAGCGCGGTCGTCGGTTCGTCGGCGATCACGAGCGACGGGCGGCCCGCGATCGCCATCGCGATCATCACGCGCTGGCGCAATCCGCCCGACAGCTCGTGCGGGTAGCTCGCCATCCGGCGAGATGGCTCCGGGATGCCGACCGCGTCGAGCAACTCCAAGGCGGACGCGGTCGAACCCGCCGCCTCCGCGACCTGCCGGCCGACGCGCATCGTCGGATTCAGCGAGGTCATCGGGTCCTGGAAGATCGCGCCGAGATGATTCCGACGCACCGCCCGGCGCACGTCGGGAGCGGCCTGCGTCATGTCGACCCCGTGCACGATGGCGCTACCGGTGACGCTGGGCGCCGGCGAGGTCGGCAACAGCCCGAGCAACGACAGGCCGAGCACGCTCTTGCCCGAGCCCGACTCGCCCACGAGGCCGAGGATCTCTCCCCGCGCGAGGGTGAGATCGACGCCTCGCACCGCGTACACGTTCGCCTCGCGCCGGCGGAACGTCACGTGGAGGTCGGTCGCCTCGGCGACCACCGGCGATTCGAGGGGTACGTCCTGCGTCATCGCCCTCCGGTCACCCGGCCGACTTCAGATCGCCGAAGCGGATCGTGAACAGCGTCGGTAGCTGGTGCACGTAGTCCGTGTAGCCCTTCCGGGCGACGACCGTCTCCTTCACATCGGCGATCGTGATGAAGCAACCGGACTGGGCGATGAGGTCGCCCGCCTTGCCGTAGTCGGACGCGATTCCCGCGGGGTCGGTCGACGCGAGGCCTTGGTCCATTGCCGAATCCGCCGCCGGCACGGAGCACTGCAGGTAGTTGAGGGCGCCCTTGGTATTCATGTAGATCCGGATCCACGTGTCGGGGTGCGACGCGTCGGGGTTGGTCGAGTCGATCAACAAGTCCGGTGCTTGCCCCGGTTCGCTCGGCAATGCGAACACTTGGGAGATCGGGATGCCGCGTACCTGCACGCTCAGTCCCGCGCTTTGCAGCTCGGCCTGCACCTCATCCGCGACGCGCTGGTTCGTCGGATCTTGCGTGTCGTACTCGAGCTCGACGCTTTTGTCGCTCAGGCCGGCAACCATGTCCTTCAGCTTCGACGGGTCATATGTCGGCGTGTCGGCGCCGAGGTTCGCGGGCAACTCGCCCGTCGGGTAGATCTGGTTCGACACCGTGGCGCGTGAGCCGTACACGCTGCTCACGATGCTGTTCTTGTCGATCGCACTGCGCAGTGCCGTGCGCAGCGCGGAATCCTTGAAGATGCCCTTGTTCTCGTTCACGAAAATCAGCGTCTTCAGGTTCGCCGGGAACTGGTGCACCTCGAAGCCCTTCGCCTGTAGTGACTGCACATCAGGCGTCGGCAGGCCGTGCAGGATCATGTCGAGCTGGCCGTTTTCGAGATCGAGCTCCTGGGTCGCGATGTTGGGCTGGATCGAGATGTCGATCTCCTGCACGTACGGCTTCCCACCCCAGTAGTCGTTGAACGCCGACAGCACGTACTTCTGTCCGGGAACGAACGACGAGATCGTGTAGGGCCCGGTGCCGGCGTCGTGCGACTTCAACCACGACTGCGCCTCGTCGTTGCCCGCGTGCGCGGCAACGACTGCCGGGCTCACGACCTTCGGTCCGTAGGGCGCGGCAAGGTAGTCGAGGAAGGGACTCACGGGGTTCTTCAACTTGACGATGAACGTCATCGGGTTCGGCGTTTCGTACGAGGCGACGTCTGCGAGCATGTACGCGGGAGACGAGTTCACCTTTGTACGGCGCTGGAAGCTCTTTTCAACGGCGGTCGAGTCCATGACCGTGCCGTCGTGGAACTTCACGTTGGGGCGCAGAGTGAACGAATACGTCTTGCCGTCGGGCGAGACGGTCCAGCTCGTCGCGAGCGCGCCTTCGAACTGATTCGAGTCGGGCTTGTACCGCACCAGGCCCTCGT
>DATJAA010000165.1:0-6448 GCA_035516815.1 Acidimicrobiia bacterium
GAAGGCGTCGCCGAGCGGCTGCAGCACGAGCTCGACTTCCAGGCCGGCGGCTCGTCGTTCCCGTTCGGCTCGCACGTCGCCGTCGTCGAGATCGACTCCGAGACCGGAAGGACCGAGCTCGTACGCCACATCGCGGTCGACGACTGCGGCACGATCATCAATCCGATGATCGTGGGCGGTCAGCAGCACGGCGGCATCGCGCAAGGAGTCGCCCAAGTGCTGTGGGAGGAGGTCCAGTACGACGACGACGGCAACCCGATCACCGCGAACCTCATGGACTACGCGATGCCGTCCGCGGCGGAGCTGCCTTCGTACGACACGTACAACACGGTGACACCGACGCCACTGAACCCACTCGGCGCCAAGGGCATCGGCGAATCGGCCACGCTCGGCTCCACACCCGCGGTGCACAACGCCATCATCGACGCCGTCTCGCACCTCGGGATTCGCCACATCGACATGCCGTGCACGGCCGAGCGGGTGTGGCGGGCGCTGCAGGGATGACTCGGAGGTTCGCGCAGCCCACACTGAGGCTCACCGAGTCGCAGTACGCCACGATCGTCGGGAACTGCTACGACGGTCTCCCCGACGAATCGTGCGGGTTGTTGCTCGGGCCGCTCAGTGCCGGCGGACAATCGACCGGCCTGGTGTCCGAGGCGCGGCCGTGCCGCAACGTGGACGCGTCGGCGGTCACCTACACCGTGGATCCGCGCGACATGCTCGCAGCGATGCGCGCGGCCGAGGCGCGTGGCGACGAGATCGTCGGCGTGTGGCATTCGCATACGCACACCGAGCCGTATCCGTCGCCCACCGACGTGCGCCAGGCGGTCGATCCCGGTTGGATGTACGTCATCGTCTCCCTGCGGGACCAGGTCCCGATGTTGCGCTCGTATCGCATACGCGCCGGCGAGATCGCCGAGGTCGCGGTCGAGCTCGACCGAGGCTGACGGTCGCGGTCGGAATCTCGACAATCCGGGTCGGGTTGTAACCTGCCGGTATGGCCGTCGAGATCAAGTTGCCGACATTGTTGCGGGCCCAGGCCGATGGCCAGGCGTCGGTCTCCGTCGACGGCGCGACCGTGGGCGATGTGTTCAGCGCGCTCGTCGAGCGCTATCCGGGCCTCCGGGGCAACCTGCTCGACGATTCGGGCAGCTTGCACAAGTTCGTAAACGTCTACAAGGACGACGACGACATCCGGTATCTCGACGGGCTCGAGACGAAGCTGTCCGACGGCGACGTTCTGTCCATCCTGCCCGCCGTCGCCGGCGGCGCGTGAGACACGACGACGTCCTCGGCCTGATCGGGGACACGCCGCTCGTCGGCGTGCACCAGCTGTCGCCGAAGCCCGAAGTCCGTATCTGGGCGAAGCTCGAGGGGCAGAACCCCGGCGGCTCCTCCAAGGACCGCATCGCGCTGAAGATGATCGAGCTCGCCGAGCGCGACGGCGTGCTGCGGCCGGGCGCGACGATCCTCGAGCCGTCGTCGGGGAACACAGGCATCGGTCTCGCGCTCGTCGCCAAGCTGCGTGGCTACGGGCTGCGAGTGGTCATGCCCGAGAACGTGTCGATCGAGCGCCGGCAGCTGCTCGAGATCTTCGGTGCCGAGATCACCTTGTCTCCGGGCGAAGAGGGCAGCAACGGCGCGATCCGGATGGCCGAGAAGATCCACGCCGACGAACCCGACCGTTACGTCTTCTTGTTCCAGTACGGCAATCCCGCGAACCCGCTCGCGCACTACGAGGGAACCGGTCCCGAGATAATGCGCGACTGCCCCGAGATCGACGTGTTCGTCGCGGGTTTGGGTACGAGCGGCACCCTGATGGGCGTGGGCCGTTACTTGAAAGAACGCAAGCCCGAGGTTCGGGTCGTCGCGGTCGAACCGCCCGCTGGTGAGCTGGTGCAGGGTCTGCGGAATCTCGACGACGGCTTCGTGCCGCCGATCTTCGACCCCGCGGTGCTGGACCGGAGGCTGATCGTCCGCCCGCGCGATTCGATCGAGGGCACCCGGCGATTGCTGAACGAGTGCGGTGTGTTCGCAGGCATCTCGTCGGGTGCCGCGATCGCGGGCGCGGTGAAGACGGCGGGGCAGATGGAACGGGGAACGATCGTCACACTGCTGCCCGACGGTGGCTGGAAGTACCTCTCGTCGGGAGCGTGGACCGACCCAATCGACGAGGTCGTCGAGCGCGCGACGCGCATCAACTACTGGTGATCGATCGCGCGGTCGAGACCCTTCGCGCCGGGGGGCTCGTCGCCTTTCCGACGGAGACGGTGTACGGCCTCGGCGCGGACGCGTCGAATCCCGCCGCGTTGAAACGCCTTTTCGACGTCAAAGGAAGGCCGGCGAGCCATCCCGTCATCGTGCACATCGCGCGCGGCGCGGTGCTCGGCGAGTTCGCGCGCGACGTTCCGCCGGTTGCGTACGAGCTTGCCGGCGCGTTCTGGCCGGGACCGCTCACGCTCGTCGTCCGGCGCCGAACCGATCGTGTCGCAGCCGAGGCCGTCGGCGGCCGGGACACCGTCGGTCTGCGTGTCCCCGATCACGTGCTCGCGTTGCAACTGCTGGAAGCGTTCGCCGGAGGAATCGCGGCGCCGTCGGCCAACCGCTTCGGGCGGGTGAGCCCCACCACCGCGCAGCACGTGCGCGACGACCTCGGCGCCGACGTCGATGTCGTGCTCGACGGCGGGCCCTGCACCGTCGGCGTGGAGTCGACGATCGTCGATGTGACCGGCCCCGCTCCGGTGGTCCTGCGGGTCGGCGGAGTAGGCGAAGACGCCCTCGCGCGTGTTCTCGGCGCGCGTCCGGCGCGCCGTACCGAAGGCGAGGTCGCGGCGCCGGGCACCCTCGCGTCGCACTACGCGCCCGACGCGCGCGTCGAGCTCGTCCGGTCCGACGCCGTCGAGGGTCAGGCTCGCTTGCTGCGCGCCGAGGGGTTCGCGGTCGGTGTGCTGGAGGCGCCCGCGGACGTGGCCGAATATGCGCGCGTGCTGTACCGGCGCCTGCGGGAGCTGGACGCGAGGGGCGTCGATGTCATCTTGGCGGTCGCTCCGCCCGAAACGACCGGACTGGGCGCGGCAGTCGCCGATCGCCTGCGCCGGGCTGCCGCGGGCGCCCACTAGCGTTCTCGCCGTGCACGAAGCGCGCCCGATCGGCATCTTCGACAGCGGGCTCGGTGGTCTCACCGTCGCGCGAGCCGTGCTGGATCTCGTGCCGGGTGCCGACGTCGTGTACTTCGGCGACACGGGCCGCTTCCCTTACGGGCCGAAGCCGGCTCCCGAGGTTTTGAAGTTCTCGCTCGAGATCGTCGACCTGTTGGTCGAGCACGACGTTCGGATGGTGGTGGTCGCATGCAACAGCGCGTCGGCCGTCGCGCTCGATCCCTTGCGGGAGCGCCTGGACGTGCCGGTCATCGGCGTGATCGAACCGGGCCTGCGCGCGGCGCGCAAGGCGACGCGTACGGGGCGGGTCGGTGTGATCGGCACGGTCGGCACGATCGCCTCGGGTGCATACCAACGAAGCGCGTCGGTGATCGATCCGCACCTGGAGCTCACCTGCGCGGCGTGCCCGGGATTCGTGGAATTCGTCGAGCAGGGCGACGTCGACTCGGACCAGGTACACGTCCTGGCGGAACGCCTGCTCGCGCCGGTGCGCCAGGCGTGCGTCGACACGCTGGTGCTCGGGTGTACGCATTACCCGCTGCTCGCGCGGACCATCGCCGACGTCATGGGTCCGGAGGTCGTGCTCGTCTCGAGCGCCGACGAGACCGCGTTCGAGGTGCGTGCCCAGATCGACGACTCGGCGTGGCGCGCCGCCCGCCGCGTAAAGTTCCTCACCAGCGGCGACCCGACCACGTTTCGCAAGTTGGGTGCGCGCTTTCTCGGACCTGAGGTGGAACAGGTGGAGGCGTGGTCGTGGAGTTGACCGTCCTGGGGTGCTCCGGTAGCTACGGGTCGCCCGCCGGTGGCGCGTGCAGCGGCTATCTCGTACGCGCCGGCGAGGCGGTCGTGTGGATGGACTGCGGGAACGGCTCGTTCGCGAACTTGCAACAGCACGCGAACCCGGCCGAACTCACTGCGGTCGTCATCACGCATGCGCATCCTGATCACTGCGTCGACATCTACGGCCTGCACGTGCTCTACAAGTACGGCCTCGAGTGCGAAGGGCTGCCCGTCTACGCGCCCGAGGGCGTCGAGAAGACGCTCGAAGGTCTCGTCGGCGAGTGGACCGACACGTTCGACTGGAAGCTCGTCGCCGACGGCGATTCCGCCATGATCGGTACCGCCCGTCTCCAGTTCTCACGCACCGACCATCCGTTGCCGACCGTCGGCGTCGACATCGAGCACGACGGAAAGCGACTCGTCTACACCGCAGATACCGGTCCGGGCTGGAGTGTCGAGGCATTCCGCCCGGGTGCCGATCTCGTTCTCTCCGAGGCGACGTATCAGCACGACGACATCCGCGCGCCCATCCATCTGTCCGCGCTCCAGGCCGGTGAGGCAGCGCGCGCCGCCAAGGCGCGCCGGCTCATGCTCACCCATTTGTGGCCGTCGCTCGACCCGGTAGCCTCCGTCGAGGAGGGGTCGGAAGCCTTCGGGCACGCGGTGACGCTCGCCGCACCACACCTCGTCACACACCTGTAGCTCGCTCCCCGGTCGTATCCGTCGGGCCGAACAACGGAAGGAAACGCCTTGACCACTCGTGCGTCCGGCCGCGCGGCAGACGACCTCCGCAAGGTGGTGTTCATCCGCGACTTCACCGAGATGGCCGACGGATCCGTGCTGGTCGAGTTCGGTCGGACGCGCGTCCTGTGCACCGCTTCCGTCGAGGAGCGCATCCCGCCGTGGTTGAAGGGCTCCGGCAAGGGCTGGGTCACAGCCGAGTATTCGATGCTTCCGGGCTCGTCGCCCGAGCGCGTCGGCCGCGAGGCGGCGCGCGGGAAGCAGAGCGGACGCACGCAGGAGATCCAACGTCTCATCGGTCGGTCGCTGCGAGCCGCGATCGACCTGCGGCTCATGCCCGACGTGCAGATCACCGTCGACTGCGACGTGCTCCAGGCCGACGGCGGCACGCGCACGGCGTCGATCTGCGGAGGATGGATCGCGTTGCACGACGCGTGCAGCCGACTCATCGCGACCGGCGTCCTCCGCCGCCACCCGATCTTGCAACCCTGCGCGGCGATCTCGGTCGGCATCATCGACGGAACACCCATGCTCGATCTCGAGTACTCCGAGGACGTGCGCGCCGAAGTCGACATGAACGTCGTGATGACGGGCGACGGTCGCTTCGTCGAGGTGCAGGGAACCGCCGAAGGCGTCGCGTTCACCCGCGCCGATCTCGACGCGCTGCTCGCGCTCGCCGAGTCCGGGATCGACGAGATCATCGCGGCACAGCGGGAGATGGTCGAGGAGCCGCCCGCGCCGCGCGCTCGATGACGCCACCGCTCCCGTTCGTACTCGCAACCCAGAATGCCGACAAGGCACGCGAGATCATCGAGATCTTCGTCGCCGACGCGGGTGTGCCGTTGGTCGCGTTCTCGGTTGACGGGATTGCGTTCGTTGTGGATCGACCGGAGGGAATCTCCGCCTCGGTTGCCCGGCTACCGGCGTTGGTGGCACCCCCCGACGTCGCAGAGACCGGGAGCACCCTGGAAGAGAACGCACGGATCAAGGCGCGCGCGGTCGCCGCGGCGTTCGGGATGCTCGCCGTCGCCGACGACACCGGTCTCGAGGTCGATGCGTTGGGCGGGGCACCGGGCGTGCACTCCGCCCGCTACGCGGGCGAGCACGCGTCGTACGCCGACAACGTCGCCAAGCTGATCCGCGAGCTCGCGGCGATCGAGCCCGCGCGCCGGAGCGCGCGGTTCGGCACCGTGGCCATCGCGCGCGATCCCGACGGCGTGGAGGTCGTCGCCCGCGGAGAGGTCGAGGGGGTGATCGCGGCGGAACCACGCGGTGAGGGTGGCTTCGGCTACGACCCGTTGTTCGTCCCCGTCGAAGGCGACGGCCGGTCGTTTGCGGAGATGACGGCGGAGGAGAAGCATGCCGTCTCGCACCGCGGCCGCGCCTTCCGGTCACTCGCCGCGCAGCTGAACCGAACGCACTGATCGGGAGAGGAAGTTCGCATGCCGTTGGATCCGTCCGCCGAGATGATGCTGCAGGTGCTGGCCGACGCCGGTATGACGTTCACGCCGGACGCCACTCCGGAAGCCCGGCGCGCCACGATGACGGCGATGGCCACGAGCCCGCTCGTCGCGAAGCATCCCGTACACGAGGTCGGCGATCGCAGCATTCCCGGACCGTCGGGCGAAATCCCGGTGCGGGTATACCGGCCGTCGGCTGCTACGGACCTTCCCTTGCTGCTCTGGTTCCACGGGGGAGGCTGGGTCACCGGCAACCTCGACACGCACGACCAGCTCGCGCGCCTGCTCACGGACGAGGTCGGTGCAGTC
>DATJAA010000166.1:0-5624 GCA_035516815.1 Acidimicrobiia bacterium
GTCGACGAGGTCACGCGGTTCTTCGACGAGTCCGACGAGCTGTCGACCGCGATCCAGCGCGTGAACACCGAGGCCGATGTCGTATGGGTCGACGGTCACTCCGACTACGGGCACGCGTTCGAGGTGTGGCACGAACGCCACATCCGCGAGGTCACCCGCAAGTCGTCGATCATCTTGCTCGGCGACGCTCGCAACAACTACCACGCGGCCCAGGCGTGGACGCTGGCCGAGATGCGCAAACGCGCCCGGCGCCTGTTCTGGCTCGACCCGGAGCCGCGCGGCTACTGGGACACGGGCGACTCGATCGTCTCGGAGTACGCGCCGTATTGCGACGGCGTGTACGAGGTTCGCAACCTCCGCCAGCTCCAGAAGTTCGTTGCCGACGTCGTCGAGGCGTAACGCTCGGCGGGCCGGCGTGATCAGCCGGCCGGCGGGCGCGGCTTGCGGGACAGCGTCCACACATTGGGCACGCCGTCGAGATCGACCTTCTCGATCACCTCGAACGCGTGTCGGGCGTAGTAGGCGATGTTCTCCTCTTTCTGCGTCTCGAGGTACGCGGTGATCCCGTCGGCGTCGCACCGCTCCAGCACGGGCCGCAATGTGGCCGATCCCGCGCCCGACCGCTGGAAGAGAGGATCGGTTCCGAGAATCGCGAGGTAGTAGTGCGGCTCCGCGAGCTCGTGATGGGCCTTGTCGAGCGCGCTGAGGAGGCGGACGGCACCCGACAGTCGGCGGCCCGAGCGCACGAAGCTCGGGATGCCGCGGAGATTGGTCATGATGTCGCGTCGCATGCCGCGCGGATACGTGCCGGGCGGGAGCCACACGGCTGCACACGCGAGCTTGCCGCCGGTGCGTGCGACCCAGATGGAGTCGAACGGCGCGGCATCGGCGACGCCGGCCGCCATGAACGAGAGGAGTCCCTTGCTCTGCGAGATCGGATCCGGCAGGAAATAGCTGAAGAGCGGATCGTCGTAGAACGCGCGCGCGAGCGCGCCGATGACTGCGGGCCGTTCGCCGGTCTGCATCCGGCTCACGTCATAAGTACGGGTGGGCACGAGGGTCGAGCGTACGCTGATTTTCGTGGCGTCGACCGATGGGGTCTCGTTGGCCCGCTTGGGCTGGGACGACACGCTTGCCGCCGCGGCCGACGCGTCATCCGGTGCCTCGGGCCGCGCGTCGAGGGGTGCACTCGTTCCCGGGCGCGTGGCGCGGGTCGACCGGGGATGGGCGACGGTGCTCGGCGAGACGGGTGTGCACCGGGTGCAGCTCGCCGGTCGCGTCGTCGTGACCGGCGACTGGATACTGGTCGAGCGCGGCAAGGTCGTGGTGAGATTGCCGCGTCGTTCCGCATTCGTGCGCGGCGACGCCGCCGAGGGCCGCGCGCGGCGCCCGCAGGTCGTCGCCGCGAACGTCGATCTCGTGTTCGTCGTGCAAGCGCTCAACAACGGCCCGAACCTGCGACGGCTCGAACGCGAGTTGGTCCTCGCGTTCGAGAGCGGCGCCACCCCGGTCGTGGTGATGTCGAAAGCCGATCTCGTCGATCCGCGCGAAGCGCAGCACGCGCTCTCCGTCGCCCGGGCGGCCGCGGCCGAGCTCGATGTCGTGGCGACCAGTGCAGTGAGCGGCGAGGGTCTCGATCGCCTCCGCGACCTCGCGCGCCCCGATCGCACAGTCGCGCTCATCGGCGCATCGGGCGTCGGAAAGTCGCGGCTCGTGAACGCACTCGTCGGTGAGTCGGTGCAGACGGTGGGCGAGGTGCGCGCCGGCGATCAGCGCGGTCGTCATACGACGACCGCGCGCGAGCTTGTCGCGCTGCCGGGCGGCGGGTGGCTGGTCGATACGCCGGGGTTGCGTTCTGTCGCCCTGTGGGAAGCCGACACCGGGCTGAGCCGCGTGTTCTCCGATATCGAGACGCTCGCCGAAAGCTGCCGTTTCGGCAATTGCTCGCATGGTGCGGAGCCGGGCTGTGCGGTACGCGGGGCAATCGAGCGCGGCGAGCTGGATGTCGCTCGGTACGACCACTATCGGAGACTCGACCGCGAGCTCGACGGCAACGATTCGCGGCGTTAGTCAGACCGGCAGGATCGTTTCGACGCGATCCGCGATGCGGGCGAGCGCGAGAAGCTGCCGGCGCTCGCGCCGGCGGAACGGGTGGCCGTCCCGCCCGACGAGGAGCACCCCGTTGCCATTGGGAAAGGGTGCGACGGCAAGGTCGTCCGGTCCCGAGTCTCCGGCCGCGACGGCGGGTGAAGCGGCGGTTCCCGCCGCGAGCACGTCGAGCACGGACGCGTTGGGTGTTTCGCCTGCCGCCGCCGTGAGCGAGCTGTTCGCGCCGAGCAGCGCCGCCCAATCGGCGGCGAACTCGTCGCGGACGCTGTCGACGAGCCTTTGCGCGAGCTCTGAACGCGTCGACGCGGCGGAGAGATACTCGACTGATTCGAGCGCGTCGAGACGCGGATCGGGAAACGTCGCGACCTCGCGCCACTCCTCGACCGAAGCGCCGTCGACCTCTTCGATCTCGCGCACGAGCAGGGCGACGAGTTCGCGATCCGGGAGCAGCACTGCGAACTCGTCGACCGCGATGTGCTCGCTGCGTTCGAGTACGTCGATCCCGACGATGTCGCCGCCGATCGCGCCGATGCGCGAGGCGACCAGACCGAGCGCGCCCGGCCGGTCGGGTAGCCAGACGCGCACGACGAGACTGGGCACGAGCGGCAGGTTAGGACCCGCTCGCATCGGAAGGGCCCGCCGCAACACTGTGTTCACAGGCCCTTCTCGTACACTCTCCGGGTGGCGCGCCTCGGTCTTCTCGGCGGCACCTTCGATCCGGTGCACGTGGCACACCTGGCGGCGGCGGTGGCGGCCCTGGATCAACTCGCGCTCGACCGCGTCCTCATGATCGTCGCGGGAGATCCCTGGCAGAAGCACGGTCAGGTCTGCGCGCCGGCCGAGGACCGGTTCGCGATGGTCGAGGCCGCGATCGACGGGGCGAAGGGCATCGAGGCATCACGCCTCGAGATCGACCGCCCGGGACCGACGTACACGATCGACACCGTCGAATCGCTGCGGGTTGACTCGCCCGGGACCGAGATGTTCCTCATCGTCGGCAGCGATGTCGCGGCGTCCCTCGACTCCTGGCACCGCGCCGACGCGCTTCGCGCCGAGGTGACCCTGGCGATCGTCGACCGCGAGGATGCCGTGCCCGCGGTCGCGTCCGCCGGCTGGCAATTCGTCGGCGTCCGGATGCCGCGTCTCGACGTTTCGTCCACCGACCTGCGCCGCCGGATCAGAGCGGGCGAGTCCGTCGACTTCCTGGTCCCCACGGCTGCGGCGCGCGTTCTGCGCGCGCGGGGTCTCTACACTGGCGGGCGATGAGTTCACGGCGCGCGACGATCCCCAAGCGTCGGCGCCGTCGCGAGGTGTGGGCCACGTTGGCAGTCTTCGTGATGGCCGCGCTCGCCGGTCTCGCGGCCGCGCACTTCGGGACGCGTCGCGCGTGGGAGAACCCGTCCGCGACGACGACGTCGACCTCCGTGCCATTCGTCGATCCACAGACCGCTCCGTGACCGAACCCGAACCGATCACGAGCACCGAGCGCGCCCGCATCGCGGCGCGGGCGGCCGACGACAAGAAGGGCGAGGACATCCTCGTTCTCGACGTCGCCGAGATCATGGGCATCGTCGACGCGTTCGTGATCACACACGCGTCCAATACGCGTCTCGTGCGGGCGATCGTCGACGAGATCAAGCTGCAGCTCTTCGAGCGGACGGGGGCCAAGCCCCGCGCCGTCGAAGGCCTCGATGATCTGTCGTGGGTGCTGCTCGACTATGGCGACCTCGTGGTACACGTCTTCCTCGCCGAGACGCGCGAGTTCTACGCGCTCGAACGCCTCTGGTCGGATGCCGGGCGCATCGTGTGGAAGGGTGCCGCGGCCGTCTAGATCTAGACAGCCGGCGTTCCGCGCGGAGAGACTCCGCCGGTGACCACCCGCAACGCATGCAAACGTTCGATCGTCGCCGCCATTTCGGTCCTGGCGATCGCGGCAGGCTGCAGCTCGTCGAAACCGAGCTCGAGCGGCACGAACACCACGACTTCGATCGCGTCCGCCGACTCGGCTCCGTACGCGAAGCCGGGACCGTATGCGGTCGGTTTCACCACGTTGCATCTCGCCGGTGGCCGCCGGATGGTCGTGTGGTATCCCGCGGATCGCGCAACGACCGCAGGGCACGCGCAGGAGAGCATCGACCTCTCGAGCATGTTGAGTCCGTCATTGCAGGCGAAGATCCCTGCCGGAGACCGCGTGAAGTACCCGGCGAATGCATTCGAGAATGCGCCGCCGGCCAACCAGCCCGGCAAGTACCCGATCGTCATGTTCAGTCATGGATTCGCGGGGTTCCCCGAACAATCGGTGACGCTCACCACCCACCTCGCCTCGTGGGGCTTCGTCGTCGCCGCGCCCGATCATGTGGAACGCTCGCTCGACGGGCTGCTCGGGACCGCGACGCAAGGCGTCGCGAAGTCGACCGACGTGGCGGTGTTGCAGGCCGCGCTCGCGGCGGTCGAAAAGGCATCGAGAGAACCCGGTGTGTTGCAGGGCATGGCCGATCCGGACCGGGTCGTGGCTGCAGGCCATTCCGCCGGCGCGGGCGCGGCGTATCAGTTCGCCTCGGCCGATCCACGCGTCAAGGCGTGGATCTCGTACTCGGTCGGTTTCGGCGGCGAAGGCGGGCCGGCGCCGGCCGCACCGCAGAAGCCGGGCATGGTGATGCTCGGCACTGCCGACGGGATCATCCCGGCCGCGCAGAGTGTGAAGGTCTACAACGGCATGAACACGCCCAAGTACCTGGTGAAGGTCGGCGGGGCCGGGCATCTCGTGTTCTCCGACATCTGCCTCATCGGTCGCAGCAAGGGCGGTGTGATCGGCATCGTGAAGGCGATCAACCTCCCCATACCCGCGGAGCTGCTGAAGCTCGGTTCCGACGGGTGCAACAAGCCGCATCCGTTGGTGGAGACCGCGTTCCCCGCGATCAACCACTTGAGCGTCGGCTTCTTCCGGTGGGCCTTGCACATCGACCCCCAGCCGGTAGGCCTCGACACGGAGGCGGTCGCCGGGCTCGGTGGCGATGTCACGGTGATACACGAAGGATGAGTCGCCGGGCGGCCGCGTTGGCGGAGTGCTCGAATCATCCCGCGCGGGCGAGGCGCGCCGGTGCGCTTGCGGCTTGGATGAACGGGCGGAACCGGGCGTCTCGAGGAGGAGTAGCCATGGGGCACGTAGGACGACCCGCGCTGTCGGTGCTCGCCGTTGCGCTCCTGATGGTCGCCGGGTGCGGCTCGTCGTCCAAGTCGTCGTCGACGACAACGGTGACGACGGCGACGACCTCGCCGGGTACCACCTCGGGCGGCTCCACGACGACCATCGTCGGGACCGCCGAGCTCTGTGCGGATCGAACGGCGCTGAGGCAGTCCATCCAGGACCTCGAGCACGTCCAGGTCATCACGAACGGCACCTCGGCGCTCGAGGACGCGCTCAACAAGGTGAAGGACAACGTCGACGCGCTCAAGCAGAGCGCGCACGGCGTGTTGCAGCAGCCGACGCAGGAGTTCGAGGACTCGCTGTCGAC
>DATJAA010000167.1:0-2903 GCA_035516815.1 Acidimicrobiia bacterium
CAGACCGTGGTCTCCACTCGGGGTCCAGAATCATGACGGTCTCACCAGTGACGGGATGTCGATCAGCCGGCGGCGGATCTCGGAGACGCCGGCGACCGCTGTGTCCTGGTGCGCGGCACACGCGAGAAGGTTGAACCGACGACAACCGGCGGCGACGTACGGTGCCAGGAATTCCGCGATGGTCTCGGCCGTGCCGCAAGGGCTGTAGCGCTCGAATCGTTCGAACGGGATGTTGTACATGCCTTCCATCGCGGGAGCGAGCGACGCGCGCCCCGCGGCGGGATCGTTCCCGATGCCGCACCAGACTTGCATCGCGTGTTGCCATTCGACGTTTCGCCGGCCGGCTGCCTCGGCCGCATCGTCGACGATGGCTGTCGCTTCCTCGAACCGTCGCGCGGAGTTCCAGATTCCGATCCAGCCGTCGGAGAGGCGCCCGGCGCGGCGTAGTGCGAAGTCGGAGCGACCTCCGACGATGATGGGGATGGCTGGTTGCGGCGCGGGCCGGATCAAGGCTTCGTCGAGGTCGAAGAATTCGCCGTGGTGAGTCACCGGTTCTCCTGCGAGCAACGCGCGAAGGACGCCGAGGGATTCGTCCATGCGGCGTCCGCGAGAACGGGGATCGATACCGCAGATCTCGAACTCGTGGGGGTCCTCGCCCCCGACACCGACGCCGAATGTGAGCCGGCCCGGGTACCGCTCGGAAACGGATGAGAGCTGACGGGCTACCAGTACGGGATGACGCAGCGGAAGCAGATACACCGCCACGAACGCTCGCAGCGAGGGTTCGGTTGCGAGTTCGTGGGTCGCTCCGATGAGACCGTCGAAGCCGGTGCCGACGATGAAGCTGACGTGGTCGCCGCACACGACGTGGTCGAGCCCGGCCGCGGCAATCGCACGTGTCGATGTTGAAGGCGTCGCGTCCGGGGTGATCGCGGCCATGCCTAAAGACAGCATCGGTAACTCCTCGGTTCGGTGCTCACGCGACGGCCACGCCACTGATCTGGGGCCACACGGGCACGAACAACCCACCCAGTCGGTACTGGTCGATCCGCGCGTCCGCGAACCCGGCCGCCGCGATCGTGGCCGCGGTGTCGCGGTCGAGGCAGCAACCGTCGAAGACGTATCGCCACGGGCGACGCAACAGCCGCTGCACAGCTCGGATCGGACCCGGGCCGGACCCGACGTGCTCGATGAACACGAAACGCCCTCCGGGACGAAGGATTCGGCGCACTTCCGTGAGCACAGCCACTTGGTCCTCCACCGTGCAAAGCACGAGTGTGCAGATCACCGCATCCACGCTCGCGGTCGCCAGACCAGTCGACTCGGCACCTACCCCGCAAATCTCGAGATCGATCCCGTAACGAGCAGCCTTGCGGCGCAACGCGGCGTGCGCGTGCGGGTTCGGTTCGACGGCGAGGAGGCGGCTACCGGGCGCGAGGTAGCGCATCGAAGCACCCGAGCCGGAGCCGAGCTCGACCACGAGCGGCGGGAGGTCTGCGAGGAGCGCTTTCTTGCGGGCACCGAGGCGTCGATGGAGATACCAGTCCAGCGACTCGAAGAACTTGGCGTTGGCCCAGGCGCGCACTGGGTGCGGATGACGGACGGGCTCGGGGCGCGCGAGGTGCACTGTCTCGGTCATTTCATGTCTCCAGGGTCTTGCGAGGGCTTGCTGACGCAACATCGCGAAGACCGCTCGCGTCGCGCTCGCGTGGCCGTTCCCAAAGCGGAGTCCTCGACTTCAGATGGCTGTGGACGCCGGCTTACGAGCTCAACAGCTGCTCGACGGCGTCGATGATGTCGCCGACGTCACGGGCATCGGGCAGATGCCAGGCGCCGTCCTTCGCGACGAAACGGGCCGAGGGCAACGCGGCGGCGAGGGCCTCACCACCTGCGAACGGGATCACGCGGTCACCGCGGTAGTGCAACACCAGTGCCGGCGCTCGGACCCCCTCGACCAGATCGGTGACGTCGGTGTCGTAGATCGCTTCGAGATAGCCCGCAGCGACGTCCGCCGGAGCACTCTCCCGCAAGATCCGCGCAAAGTGCAGCGTCGCGGCCGCCGACGCTCCCGGGCGATACAGACCGGCCAACAGTTCGGTCGCGATGTTCGGGCGCTGACGCAACAGGTCCAGGATCGGTCGACCGACGTCACCGAACGTCTTGGGCCCGCTCGCGTACGTCCCGAACAGCACGAGGTGAGTCACCCGATCAGGCCTGCGGGCCGCGCACGCCAGCGCGATCGGCCCCGCCCCCGACATCGCGAACAGCGCAGCCGGTTCACCGAGATGTACCAGCACGGCCTCGAGCTCGTCGACCGCGGCATCGACACCGAAGTCGCGAACCGCGCCCCCCGTCAGACCCGTGCCGCGCCGGTCGTAGGTGATCGCACGGCGATTTCGCGCGAGATGCTCGATCAGCGACGACCGAGGATCGCGGCCTTCGGCGATTACTTCGAGATTGGAAACCCACGCCGGGACCACGATCACCGCGGATCCGACTCCGAGATCACCCCAAGCGAGATCGATTTCCTTGCCGGTCAGACGTTTGAGTGACAAACGGTCGATGGGCGTCCGTTCACCGCGCCCGCCCGCCGCGGCGATGGCCTCGGCGATCCTGTCCACGTCACCACGCAAGATCTCCGCTTCCAATCGCCGGAGTCGTGGTGAGGGCTCCAAACCCAGCTCTTCGACCAGATGTTGCCGGTGAGCCTGGAACACGCGAAGCGCCTCGGCGTCGCGCCCGGTCGCGGCAAGGGCGCGCATCAAGGTCGCTTGTGCCTCGGGGCGCAGCGGGTGCTTCAACACGAACGCCTCCAACTCGGTGATGGCGCGGTTCGGCTCATTGCAGGCCAACAGCGCTCCGGCGTGTGCCTCGATCGCTTGGAGATGAAGCTCCTCCAACCT
>DATJAA010000168.1:0-8362 GCA_035516815.1 Acidimicrobiia bacterium
GACTCGGTGCCGTTCGGGCAGTCGAACATCCAACTGGTGATGTCGCCGCGGCGAGAGTTGGGCGGCATGCTGCTCGCGCGGCTGGCGTGGCTGATCGCGGTCGTCGGTGTGGTCGTCGCGCTCGCGGCCACGCTGATGACCGAGCGTCTCGTACGGCGGCGTCTATACGCAGAAACGCTCGCGCGCGACAACGCGCGGCTGTTCAGCGAACAGCGGAGCGTCGCCCGGATGCTTCAACACAGCCTGCTCCCCGAACAGCTCCCGGAGTTCACGGGCCTTGATATCGCGGTGCGGTACGTCCCCGGCGTGCACGGCGTGGAGATCGGCGGCGACTGGTACGACGTGATCGAGATCGACGAGACACACATCATGTTCGTCGTCGGTGACGTCTCCGGCCGGGGGTTGCGTGCGGCAACGGTCATGGCGTCGCTGCGCTACGCGATCCGGGCGTACGCGGTGCAAGGCGACGATCCCGCGTCGATCCTGCTGAAGCTCACGAACCTCATCAGTGTCGGTCGCGACGGCCACTTCGCGACCGTGCTCTGTGCACTCGTGGACATCGTCGGGCGCGAGATGACTGTGGCGAACGCCGGGCATCCCCTTCCCTTGCTGATCGCCGACCACGAGGCGCAATACCTCCACACCGAGGTCGGGCCGCCGGTCGGAGTGAGTCACGGGCCTTACGTCGCGTCGCATGCGACGGTTCCCCGCGGCGCCACCGTATTGGCCTTCACCGACGGCCTCTTCGAGCGCCGGGGCGAGAATCCCGACGTCGGGCTGTCCCGCCTTCGCGCGGCCGCGATCGGATATCAATCCTTGGACGCACTGCTCGACGGTTTGCTGAATACCATGACACCGAGCGGTACGCACGACGACACCGCGATCCTGGGGATCAGATGGCGCACGTAGACGACGCGAGCGGCGCGCACGGTTCGGTCGAATGTGTGTCGAACGACTCGCCGACGCTGCACGTCAGGCTGACCGGCGAGATCGACATCTCCAACGCGGACCGCCTGGGCGCGGCGCTCGAGCGTCTGATCGACGGGAACACGAGGCTGCTCTCGGTCGATCTCGCAACACTGGCCTTCATGGACAGCGCGGGCATCGCGATGCTCCTGCGCGCCGCGGCCCGGGTCTCGTCGGTCGAGGTCCGGAACCCGAGCGACGTCATGCGCCGGCTCATCGAATGCACGGGCCTCAACGAGGTGCTCCACATCGAGGGCTGAGCGCCACTCGGCGCGGTCGGTGAAACGTTTGACACCTCGGGACCGGGGGTAGCGTCGGGGGAGCAAACGGGGGCGAGGAGGACGGACGATGGAGGAGCAAGCGCTCCAACCGGACCTGTCACTGCATACGAATCGCGCGGGGACGCGAGCGGTCGTGCTGATCGCCGGTGATCTCGACGCATACTCGGCGGCGACTTTGGAAGACGAAGTGTCACGGCTGTTGGCGGACGAGGTATCCGAGCTGGTTTTCGACCTCTCGGGAACCGGCTTCCTCGACTCCTCCGGTCTCCGGGCGATTCTCGCGTCGGAGCGCGAGATCTCGCGCCACGGCGGCAGCCTCGTGCTGCAAGGTCCGAGCGATCCTGTGCGACGGCTCCTCGAGATCACGGGGCTCACCGACCACTTCGTGCTCGAGTCGTAGTCACGTGGGCCACGAACAACCGGGCAACGTCGTTCGACTGACCGTTCCCGCGACACTCGAGTTCGCGCGCATCATCCGGCTCACCGGCTCCGGCGTCGCGAGCCGGCTCGGCTTCGACGTCGAGGAGATCGAGAACCTTCGCGTCGCGATCGACGAGCTCGCGAGCCTGGCCATCGAGGCTGCCGGCGGACCGGAGCTGGAGATCAGCTTCGTCGCGACCGAAAGCGAGCTCCGCATCATCGGCCGCGCCCCAGGACGCGGTGGTGCGGATGTCGGCATCGACGCGCTGACGGCGCAGATCCTGAAGGCAGTCGTCGACGACTACGAGCTCCGGGTCGAGGACGGCCACGTCTGCTTCTCTTGCATCACCCGCCGGCCGCTGCGCTGAGATGGCGCTGTCCGCGCACGAGCGCGCCGAGTCGCGGGCGAAGTTCATCGAATACCGCCGGACCGGCGACCGCAAGCTCCGCAACGAGCTCATCGAGGCACACCGATCGCTCGCGTCACACCTCGCGCGGCGGTACGCGCACCGCGGTGAGCCGTTCGACGATCTCCTGCAAGTCGCGTACCTCGGCATGCTCAAGGCGGTGGAACGATTCGATCCCGAGCGCAACCTCGAGTTCTCGACCTACGCCACCGTTACCGTCGAAGGCGAGCTGAAGCGCCACTTTCGCGACAAGACGTGGTCCGTACGCGTTCCCCGGCGGCCGCAGGAGCTTCACCTCCGTCTCGCCAACGTGATCAACGAGCTGTCGCAGCGCCTCTCGCGCGCGCCGCGAGTTCCCGAAGTCGCGGCCGAGCTGGGCGTCAGCGAAGAGGAGGTGCTCGAAGCCATGGAGGTCGGCGGCGCCTATCGCTCCGCGTCGCTCGATACGCGCCCCGGCGAGAACGCCGAACCGACCGCGATCGAGCGCCGGCTCGGCACCGAGGATCAGGGCTTCGACATTGCCGAGCACCGCGTTCTGCTCGAGACAGTGCTCGGAGACCTTTCCGAGCGCGAACGCATGATCGTCGAGCTGCGCTTCTTCCACGAGCGGACTCAAACAGAGATCGCCGAGGAAGTCGGCATAAGCCAGATGCACGTGTCGCGTCTACTGGCCCGAACGCTCATGCAGTTGCGGGAACGACTCGAGACGCTCGAGGCCTGAACACCGAGAGGTCAGTGCGCGTGCTCGTGCGCCTCGTCGTCGAGGCACGCGTGGCATTCAACTTCGATGGTGGCATGTTCGATACGAAACGTGCTCGCGAGCATGCGCTTCAGCTCGCCGGCGCGTAGCTGGGCGTCGTGCAGGCTCAGCGGACCCGCGAGGACCACGTGCGCCGAAAGCGCGGCCTGTTCGCTCCCGGTGGTCCAGAGATGCAAGTGGTGCACCGCCTCGACGCCGGGTTCCCCGGCCAGCGCGGCACGTACGACCGCGACGTCGAGATCGGCGGGGACCGCTTCGAGCAGGACCAGCCCCGCGTCGCGCAACAGCCGCCAGGCCGCGATGACCACCAGTAGCGAGATGAGGATCGAAACCGCCGGGTCGAGCCAATCCGCGCCGAACAGCGCGATACCGGCTCCGGCCACGATCACGCCGAGCGATCCGAGCGCGTCCGCACTGAGATGCCAGAACGCGCCGCGTACGTTCATGTTTCCGTGGGTGTGCCGGAAGAGCGCGGTCGCACTCACAACGTTGACGACGAGGCCGACGATCCCGATGACCAGGACGCCCACGCCGCTGACCTCGTGAGGATTGCCGAAGCGGCGGAGCGCCTCGATGATCACCACGATCGCGCTCGCGAACAGCAAGAGCCCATTCCCCTGCGCTACCAGCACCTCGGTGCGGGCAAAGCCGAAGGTGAGCCGCTCCGTCGGCGGGCGTTGCGTCATCCGCAACGCGGCGTACGCGACTCCGAGCACGACGACGTCGGTCACCATGTGCGCGGCATCGGCGAAGAGCGCGAGCGACCCGAAGGCAATACCACCGGCGATCTCGACCGCGAGAAAGACTCCGTTCGCGACGAGCGCGAACATGAGCGCGCGGCCTCGGGCGTGTCCCAACGAGTCGATGGCCGAATTCTAGGTTCGGCGGCTACTACGGGTGTCCCGGGCCGAGGCGCTCGGCCCGGGCCGCCTCGCGGCGGAACAGATCCTCGACATCGCCGCGCAGCTTCTCCTCGGTCGGCGGCCAGCCATTGGGGCTGACCCGGCCTGTGATCGAGGAGAGCTCGACGGGACGGCGCTCGTTCGAGGCCTGGTAGACCGCGAACGCGAGCTGCAACGCCCGCGTCGCCGTCTCGGGGTCGAGATCGGGCGCTTCGCCTGCGAGCAAGCCCTCGACGAACGCAGCCGACGACCGCCGGAACGAACCGTCGTACGACGCGTCGAGCTCCGCGAAGGTTGTCTGTCGCCCATCCTCCTCGTAGAGGACGATCGGCGCGAGCCCGATGTGCAGGTTCCCGCAAAGGCGCGTCACCCACACGAATCCCCGGGTTCCCTGCACCTCGAAGAACTCGTCCGCGCCGTAGTAGTCGCTGCGGATGAACATGTCGGGCGCGTAGGACACTTCCATCATCCCGAGCAGGTCGTCGCGCTCGTATTCGAAGAGCGCCACAGTGGGTGCCTCGAAGAACAGCGGGCCGGGGCGGACGATCGACTGGACGCTGCGAATGTCGCTGTCGACGAGCCACAACGCCATCGCGTACTTGTGCATGACGTCGTCGAAGAGATGGCCTCCCGGGCTCTCCGCGTTGAACCGCCACGTGTACCCGGCCGGATCGAGCGTGGCCTGGAATTTCGATTCGGTGCGACCGACGACCGTCTTGATCCGTATCACGGTCGGCGTGCCGATCACGCCTTCACGGATCAGGTCGCGCGCCTTGCGCAAGGGTGGGTAGTGGCAACAGTGCTCGGCCACGCGCAGGATCCGGCCGGCGTCACGCGCGGCTTCGATCATCTTCCGCGCGTCTCCGACGTCGTTCGCGATCGGCTTCTGGCACGACACGTGCTTCCCGGCGCGCAGCGCCGCGATCGTGTGCTCGGAATGGAGCGGCGTCGGGCTCAGGATCTCGACCGCGTCGATCTCGTCGTCGGCGAGCAGGGCGTCGAACTCCGTATAACCGCGCCCGATCCCCCACTCGAGCATGCGTCGCTCGAGCACCTCGGGCCGAGGGTCACACACGGCAATGACGTCACACTGCTCGTGTTCCAGATATCCGGGGACGTTGAGCGTCGCGATGTTGCCGGTACCCACGATACCGATACGCACTCGACCCTCTGAAGGAACTCCACTCGAACTGGTCGCCATCTCGGTACTCTCGCACAGCGGCCGCGAAATGCGCTCGCCGGAGTCCTGCGACGCACCTACGGTTGCCGAGATGCAGATCGCCCCGACCGACCGCACCAGAGTTCGGCGACTTCCACAGCGCGCCCGCTACGAGCGAGACCTCATCGATTCGGTGATCGACGAGGCCCTTTCGTGCCACGTAGGTTTCGCGGTCGAGGGACGCCCGTGGGTGATTCCGACGATCCACGCGAGGATCGACGACGACCTGTACCTCCACGGGGCCGTCGCGAACCACATGCTCGGAGCCCTCGGCGGCGGCATCGAGGCGTGCGTGACGATCACCTTGATCGACGGGCTGGTCCTGGCGCGCTCCGCGTTCCACCACTCGATGAACTACCGATCGGTGATCGTCTTCGGCCGGGCGACGCCGGTCGAGAAGGCGGGCGAGAAGCGCGCGGCACTACACGCGCTCGTCGAGCACGTCGTCCCGGGGCGTATGGCCGACGCGCGGCCGCCGAACGACTCCGAGTTGCGCAAGACGACGGTGCTCCGCATGCCGATCACCGAGGTGTCGGCGAAGGTACGCAGCGGTGGCCCGATCGACGACGAAGAGGATCTCGGGCTCCCCGTATGGGCCGGACAGCTTCCGCTGGCCTCGTCGTACGGACCTGCGGTCGCCGACTCCGCCGCCGCGCCGCTTCCCGACTACGTCTCGCAATACTGCCGCCCGTCGTAGCCGCCCGACTACGCGACGAGCCCGACCACCGGCTCCCGGCGGACGTCGTGATTCATCACGTCGTCGAGGAGCGCCAGCAGATCGGAGCGCACCGACGCGTACGCGGGATCGTCGTACCGGTTCACCAGCTCGCCCGGGTCGTCGTCCAGGTCGTACAGCTCACCGAACGGTGCTTCCAGGTAGCGATGCAGCTTGTAGCGCGCGGTCGTGATGGTACGCATCGGGATCGACGCCACGATGTTGAAGTCGTCCTCGGTGAGGACGTAGTCGGGTCGTGATCCCGAACCGAGCGGTGTTCCTTCGACCCAGCTCGGGCACTCGACACCCGCGGCTGCCAGGATGGTAGGCACGAGGTCGATCGTTCCGACCGGCTGGGTGACGACGCGCCCGGGCTCGATGCCGGGACCGCGCGCGAGGAGCGGAATTCGAAGCAGCGAGTCGTAACCGAACGGACCCTTGAAGATCATCTGGTGCTCGCCGAGGAACTCACCGTGGTCACTCGTGACCAGCACCAGCGTGTCGTCGGCGATGCCGCGCTCGTCGAGAACGTCGAGGACGCGTCCGATCGCGTGATCGAGTTGCGCGACCATGCCGTAGTAGCCGGCTGTCATGCGCGCCAACTCCTCGCGCGTCAATGTCGCGCCGCCCGGGTTCGCCCACTCGAGCGCGCGCCCGCGCAGGCCCTCGGACAGAATCTTGTGCATCGGCGGCTTGCCGGCGAACTCGTCCGGGTGAACGGTGGGGAGCACCTCGAGCGCGTCCGCGGGCGCGTACCTATCCGACCATGGCGCCGGCGGGTCCATCGGATGATGCGGATCGGCGAAACTCACCCACGCGAAGAACGGGTCTTCCGCGGCGCGCAACCATTCGACCGCGCGATCGGCCACCCACGTCGTCGGATGATCCTCCTCCGGGAGCGCGTTGTGCCACGTCTGCGTGTGGTCCCATTGCACGCCGGCGGCTTCGGGTTGCATGAGGCGCAGCCGCTCGACACCGCGCTCGAAACCGTCGCGGAACAGGTAACGGGCGTAGTGCAGGCCGAAGGGCGGCGGCCCGAAGATCCAGTTCCACCGCCCGACGAGATCGGCGATCCGCAAGTTGTGCCCGAACAGCGTCAGCTCGGCGTGGTCGAATCCGAAGTACGGCCCGTACCAGTCGGCCGCGACGCGCGCGGAACCCTCCAGCGACTCGACACGACCGGTCGGCAGGAACGGGAACGCGGAGGCGAAGTGAGCCTTGCCGATGATCGCGGTGCGAAAGCCGGCGCGCCCGAGGAGCGTCGCGACCGAACGCTCCGCCGCGTCGGCCGGGAGATCGATCCCGTTACAGGTCACGCCATGCGTAGACGGATACGTGCCGGTGAGGATCGTGGCTCGCGCGGGTTGGCACAGCGGGTTCTGTGTGCGTGCCGCCGAGAAGCGCGTACCGGCTGCGGCGAGCGCATCGAGCCGCGGGGTCGCCTGTAGGCGGCTACCTTCGACGCCGAGCGTGTCCGCGCGTTGCTGGTCGGTGGTGATGAGCAGTACGTTCATGCGCCTTCGCATCGTACGCACGCACCGGAGGACCCGCTTGATGAAGGTGTTGCGGACGCCCGACAACCGATTCGCGACGCTGCCCGATTTCGCGTTCGAGCCGCACTACGTAGAAGTCGACGACGGCGAAGGCGGTGGTGGACGACTCCGTGTCCATTACCTCGACGAGGGCCCCGGGTCGGCACCCGTCGTGTTGCTCATGCACGGCGAGCCGTCGTGGTGCTTTCTGTACCGCAAGATGATTCCCGTGTTGACGGCCGCCGGGCTGCGTTGCATCGCGCCCGATCTCGTCGGCTTCGGTCGCTCCGACAAGCCGGCTGCGCGCTCCGACTACACCTACGCCCTCCACGTCGAGTGGATGCGCGCCGCGTTGTTCGACGCGCTCGACCTGCGCGACGTCACCTTGGTCGGCCAAGACTGGGGTGGCCTGATCGGGCTGCGCCTCGTCGGCGAGCATCCCGATCGTTTCGCGCGCGTCGTCGCCGCGAACACCTTCCTGCCCACCGGCGACACTCCTCCCGGCGACGCCTTCCTCGCATGGCAGCGGTTCTCGCAGACGGTCGAGGACTTCGCGGTCGGCTTCATCGTCGGTACCGGCTGCCACTCGATGCCGAACGACGAGGTTCTCGCGGGCTACGACGCGCCGTTCCCCGACGACGGCTACAAGGCGGGGGCGCGCCAGTTCCCGATGCTCGTGCCGACGAGTCCCGACGATCCCGCGTCGGCAGCCAACCGAGCCGCGTGGGAGACCTTGCGGGCGTGGAAGAAACCATTCCTGACCGCGTTCTCCGACCAGGACCCGATCACCCGGGGCGGCGCCGCCGCCTTCCAGCGCGAGGTCCCGGGGTGCGTGGGCCAGCCCCACACCACGATCGAAGGTGGAGGCCATTTCCTCCAAGAGGATGCCGGACCCGCGCTCGCCCGAGCCATCGCCGACTGGCTGTCGAGCACGTCGGCGTGAGCGACGAGGCGCGGCTCGACGTCTTCGCGTTGATCGACGAGGTGCAGGCAGTCGCGCGCACCGGATTGCACTTCACCGAGAACCCGTTCGACCGCGAGCGCTACACGCGGCTGCTCGAGGCGGCGCAACGCGAATATGCGACCGGGACGTCGCTCGGAGGCGACGACCTGCGAAGGCGCTTCGAGGGCGAGATCGGGTACGTCACCGCAAAGGTTGG
>DATJAA010000169.1:0-7781 GCA_035516815.1 Acidimicrobiia bacterium
GTGGACGCGCTTGCGCGTCAGGCTCCGATCTGGCCGCCGGGACGCAAGCACGGCTATCACATGCGCACGTACGGCTGGCTCGTCGGCGAGATCATCCGCCGGGCCGACCCGCAGCATCGGTCGGTTGGCGTGCTGCTGCGCGAAGACATCGCCGAGCCGCTCGGAATCGACTTCTGGATCGGGCTGCCCGAGGCAATGGAGGCGCGCGTGGCGCGGCTCGTCCCGCCGCGGACGGATTTGCGCGGCGCGCTCGAAGCTCTCGGTGGCGATCTGCTGCTCACGCGCGTGTTCTCCAATCCGGGCGGTCACTTCAACTACGACGACATGTGGAACACGCGACCCCTGCACGAAGCCGAGCTGCCGTCGTCGAACGGCATCGGCAACGCCCGCGGCCTCGCTCGCCTCTACGCGTCGTGTCTGGGCGCGGTCGACGGCCGGCGCACCCTCGATGCGGCGACGGTCGCAGCCGCGACACTCGAGCGCGCGTGCGGCAAGGACGAGGTGTTGATGATCGAGAGCTGCTTCGGTCTCGGCTTCGAGCTCGGCCGGGCCTTCGGCGCCGCGAACCCGCCCGACGCGTTCGGGCACGGGGGCGCGGGCGGCTCGCTCGCGTTCGGCGACCCCGACGCCGGCGTCGCCTTTGCGTACGTCATGAACGACCTCCGCTTCGATCCCAAGGGCGATCCACGGAGCGAGGAGCTCGTGCGCGCGGTCTACCGGGTCGTCGAGCCCGGGAGCTGATCGAAGGGCAGTGTCCGATCGACGCGGGGCTCCTCCGGGAGTCCGAGGACGCGCTCACCGACGATGTTGCGCTGGATCTCGTCCGTCCCGCCCCGGATCGAGATCGATGGCGCAGTGAGGAAGAGGGTAGCCCAGTCGCCGTTCGGGTCGACGGTTGCCTCGGCGCCGAGGATGCGCATCGCAAGGGCCGTATACGCCTTGAACAACGCCGCGCCTCGTGCCTTGGTGCCGGAACCTTCCGGGCCCGGTTTGCCGGCCTTGGTGGTGTCGCGGGCGCGCCGGGTCGTGAGCGCCGCGACGCGGGCGTCGACGATCAGACGCGCGAGCGCGTCACGGATCAGCGGGTCGGAGGAGCACCCGCGCTCGCGCGCGAGCGCGACGAGCCGCCCGACGTCGAGGAGACCGCCCGCGCCACCCCCGCCGACCGCGCCCCGCTCGTATGACAGGCACGTGAGCGCGACCCGCCAGCCCTCGCCCACACCCGCGATGCGGTCGGTATCGGGGACGCGGGCGTCATCGAGGAACACCTCCGTGAAATGCGCGTCTCCGTTCATCTGGCGCAACGGCCTCACGTCGACTCCCGCGACGCGCATGTCCAACGCGAATGCGGTGATGCCGCGGTGTTTGGGCACTGAAGGATCATCGCGTGCGAGCAACAGGCCGAACTGCGAGTACGCGCCACGGCTTGTCCAGACCTTCTGGCCGTTCACGGACCACTCGTCGCCGTCGCGCGTCGCGCGTGTGCCGAGTCCGGCGAGATCCGATCCCGCGCCCGGCTCCGAGAAGAGCTGGCACCAGATCTCCTCGCCCGTCGCGATCTTCGGCAGCCAGCGCGCGCACTGGTCGGGACGGGCGTGAGCGACGAGGGTGGGTCCGACGAGGTCGAGCCCGACGAGGTACGGGTAGAGGTCGGGCACATCGAAGGCGGCGAGCTCGGCGCGGACGATGCCGACCTGATCGGGCGAGGCGTCGAGGCCTCCGTACTCCTTCGGCCACGAGGGCACGGCCAGGCCCGATCCGGCGAGTGCGTGCAGGTACGCGCGCCCCGCTCCGAGGTCGTCGGAGCCGGCGCCCATCACCGAGCGGTGCGCGTCGGCACGCCGGGGCGCGAGGCGGGCACTCAGCTCGGCGCGAACGAAGGCGCGGAAGTCATCCACTGCGCATCGCTTCCCGCAAACGCGCCTTCTGCACCTTTCCGCTCGCCGTGCGCGGCAGCGTGTCGCGCAGCTCGAGTCGCTCCGGCAGCTTGAAGCGCGCCAGGCCGCATGCGAGGAGGTGAGTGCGCAGCTCGTCGAGCGTTGGCGCGCACGCGGCCGTCGGGATCACATAGGCGCAGACCTTCTCGCCCATGATGGGGTCGGGGACCGCGACGCACGCCGCTTCGGTGACTGCCGCATGGGTGACGAGCAGGGCTTCGACCTCCTGCGCGGAGATGTTCTCACCACCGTGGATGATCACGTCCTTGAGCCGGTCGACGATCGTCAGGTACTCGCCGTCGTAGATCGCGAGGTCGCCCGTGCGGAACCAGCCGCCGTCCACGAACGCGTCGGCGTCCATAATCTCGTCGAGGTAGCCGGTGAACATCTCCGGACCTCGCACGAGGAGCTCACCTGCAGTGCCAGGCGGCAGGTCCTCGAGTGTCTGCGGATCGGCGATGCGCAGCTCGGCCGCGCCGATGAGCGGCCCGTCGGTCGTCGCGTCCCGCTCAATCGTGTCGCCCGCCCGCCCGGTGGTCAGCGTGGGATATTCCGTCGAGCCGTACGTTCGCTTGCACCAGCACCCGAACGCATCGGCGCCCTCGCGCACCATCGCGGGTGCGACGCCGGCTCCGCCCAGCGAGAACAGCCGCACCGAGCTGCGATCCGTCCGCGCGAATGCGGCGTTGTCGATCATCGTGCGCATGAACACGGGCGTCGAGATCATCACGGATATGGATTCGGCCTCGAGAAGCTCGAGCGCGCGACCCGGATCCCACGTGTCCATGAGCACGGTCGTGATCGCGTTCGTGACGGGAAGCAGGATCCCGTACGTCAGGCCGGCGACATGGGTGACCGGCATGGGCAACAACAGGGATTCGCCCGGCTGCATCGCATGCGCGGCAACGATCGAGTCGGCCTCGACGCGCAGAGACTGGTGCGTGTGCACGACGCCCTTCGGTTCGGCCGTGGTTCCCGAAGTCCACAGCACGACGGCGGGGTCATCAACCGTGATGCCCACCGCGTCGTCGCCGGCCGCGCCGTCGCCCGATAGGGCTGAGGGTAATGATCCATCGCGCATTGCGATCACGTCACCCCGGTATCCCGTCGCGCGCACGAGCGCGGGGTAGTCGGTGCCGCGAAACGCGCGGGGAACCACGACGATCGACGCGCGAGTACGAGCGAGGATGAACCCCACCTCGCGCTCGCCGAGCGTGGGTGTGATCGGGCTCGCGACCGCGCCGCAGCGCCAGATTGCCCAACAGAGCACGACCGATTCCCACCAGTTCGGAAGCAGCCAGGCAACCGTTGATCCGGGCCCGATCCCGCGCGAGCGCAACGCGGCCGCGACCTCGCGCGAGCGCTCTCGGATATTGCCCACGGTGAGGCGGACATCACCGTCGACGATCGCGACCGTGCCGGCGCCGACCGACGCCAATCGGTCGAGCAGGGTCTCGTCGGTCCACACGTGCTTCGCGCGCCAGCGCGCCGTCACATCGGCAGGCGCCGGGTGCGCTCGCGTCACTGCGCGCCGTACACCGGCGCCGGCGCGGGGGCTTCCGCCAACAGCTTGCGGACGACGGTGCCGACCTCGGCCGGGTCGAAGCGGGCCCCCTTGTCGTGCGCGGGTCCGTGTTGCCAGCCGTCGGCAATCGAGATGAGGCCGCCCTCGACCTCGAACACCCGTCCGGTGACGTCGCCGGATTCGGAGCTACCGAGCCACACGACGAGTGGGGAGATGTTCGCCGGATCGTTGACGTCGAAGCCGCGCTCGGGCGCCTGCATCCGGTCGCCGAACACCTCCGCGGTCATCCGGGTACGTGCCGACGGTGCGATCGCATTGGCCGTGACGCCGTAACGCCCCATCTCGGCCGCTTCGACGAGCGTGAGCGCGGCGATTCCGCCCTTGGCCGCCGAGTACGCGCTCTGCCCGACGCTGCCCATGAGCCCGGCGCCCGAGGACGTGTTGACGATCCGAGCGGCGACGGTCGACCCGGCCTTGCTACGTGCCCGCCAGTATTCGCATGCGTGGCGCGTCACCGCGAAATGACCCTTGAGGTGCACGCGGATGACGGCGTCCCACTCCTCCTCAGTCGTCGTGAACAGCATCCGGTCGCGCACGAAGCCGGCGTTGTTGACGACGACGTCGACCCCGCCGAACGAGTCGATCGCCGCCTGGACGAGTCGCTGGGCACCGCTCCAGTCGGCGATATCGTCGGCGTTGGCAACCGCCTGACCGCCGCTCGCCCGGATTTCGTCCGCGACTTCCTGCGCGGGTTCTGCGCTGCCGCCCGAGCCGTCGGGCGCGACGCCGAGATCGTTCACGACGACGAGGGCCCCCTCGCGCGCGAATGCGATCGCATGCTCGCGGCCGATGCCGCGAGCCGCGCCGGTAACGATGACGATGCGCCCGTCACAGATTCCGTTCACGGTGGCGCACCCTACCGGCGCGCCGGCGCCGGAATCGATGCCGGAGCGCGCGCGTTACGCGGGGGGAAGCGACGCGAGGTTCGGTGTCGGCGCGGCGTCCGGTGCGGCCCCGACCGTCGCCGCCGGCGGCGCGGCCTCGCTTCCCTCGGGCTCGGCCCATGGCTCGGGCCGGCCGAACAGGAATCCCTGGGCGAAGTCGCAGTCGAGCCGCTCGAGCCGGTTCGCCTGCAGTTCCGTCTCGACGCCTTCGGCGACGACCTCGAGCTCGAGCCCGTGGCCGAGGTTGATGATGCCGCTCACGAGCGCTTCCGACTCCGGTCGCTCACCGAGCCCGGACACGAAGCTGCGGTCGATCTTGAGCTGGTGAATCGGCAGCGCGCTCAGGTTCGAGAGACTGGAGTAGCCGGTACCGAAGTCGTCCAGCGCGATGCGCACTCCGGCCTCGTCGAGCGCACGCAACGTCTCGGCGATGCGCTCGGGGTCGTCGATCAGGAGGCTCTCGGTGATCTCGAGCGTGAGCGCACCCCGTGGGATCGAAGCGACCAGCTCGGTCAGGCGGACAACGAAATCAGGCTCGGAGAGTTGCCGCGCCGACACGTTCACTGCGACGGCGAGGTCGGGACGGTAGAGCAGGCGGCACAGCGCGTGTTCCAGGACGCGCCAGCCGAGCGGGACGATCAGACCAGTGTCCTCGGCCAGCGGGATGAAGTCGCCCGGTGGAACGATCCCGAGCTCGGGATGGTTCCAGCGGACGAGCGCTTCGAGCGCGATCGGGTGTCGCGACTGGATGTCCACGATCGGCTGGTAGTACACGACGAGCTCGTCGCGCTCCAGCGCGCGGTGGAGCCCGGTGACGCGCGCGAGGCGATTGGTCGCGTTCGGCGTCGCTCGGTCGGTTTGGTGCAGCTCGACGCTACGGCGGCCCCGCTGTTTGGCGCGATACATCGCGTCGTCCGCCTCGCGCAGCAGGTCGGCGGCTTCGGCCTCCTCGCGAGCGACCGATACGCCGATGCTCGCGCTGACGAACAGCGTCTCCGAGTCGACCTCGAACGGTTCCTCGAGCAGGCCCGCGACTCGTTGCACGGCGGCGTGGACCTCGAGGTCGTCCTTGACGTCTTCGACCACGACGACGAACTCGTCACCGCCGAGGCGCGCGACCGTGTCGGAGGCGCGCAGGCCCTGCAGCATCCGCTGAGCTACCTGCGTCAGCAGCCGGTCACCCGCTTCGTGCCCGAGACTGTCGTTGACGAGCTTGAAACGGTCGAGGTCGAGGAACAACACCGCGATCGCGGAGTTGTCGCGCCTCGAGCGTTTCAATGCGTGGGTGAGACGGTCGTTGAGCAGTGCGCGATTCGGAAGTCCGGTCAGCGCGTCGTGATAAGCGCGGTGTTCGAGGTCCTCGCGGGCGCGGGCCTGTTCGATCGCGACGGCCGCGAGCGACACCACGCGTTCGAGCAGCGGCCGGCTCCGTTCGCGGTCGACCTTGTTGGTGTCGAACAGCAGCGTGAGAGTGCCCGCCACCGCGTCGCGATTTGGAAGCTCGATGGGAACCGACCAGCTGGCGAGCATGCCGAGATCGACCGCGATGTCGGGAATCGGCGGCGCGTCGGGCCCGCTTGCGCCGTAGTCGAGGAAGACCTCGTCGCGTGTACGGGCCGCGCGGCCGGACGACAGGGTTGCGTCGAGCGGGATCGTCGCGATGCGTTCGTACTCGGCGGGCGGGACGTTGGGCGCGGCGACCGCACGCAGCTCGTCGCCCTCGAGGAGCCGGATGATGCAGAAGCGCGCCTCGCTGTAGAGGGCGGTGAGCGCGGCAACCTTGTCCAGCACCGTTTCCAGGCGCTCGCCCCACGCGATCATCTCGAGGATCCGCGACTCCTCCGCGAGGAGATCGTCGACCGCCTTGCGCTCGGTGACGTCGCGGACGTTGAAGATGATCCCGTTGATCGTCGGGTCTTCGAGATGGTTGGTGATCGAGCTCTCCTGCCAGTGCCAGCGGCCGTCGGCGTGGCGGACTCGTACGAGCGCGTGGGTGGTCTCCTGCGGACGCTGCAGCATGTCAGTCCATGCGGAGCCAATACTGCCGACGTCGTCGGGATGAACGTGGTGGCGGACGTAGGTTCCGAGCAGCGTCTCGGCCGGGTGCCCGGTCAGGCGTTCGTACGACGGGCTCACGTACTGGCAGCGCGCGTCGACGTCGAGGATGATGATCCCGTCGGCGGCGTGTTGGACGAGCGTGCGGAACCGGGCCTCGGCGGCGGCAACGCTTGCCTCGGCCGCGCGCCGCTCGGTGATGTCGTGGACGTTCACGACGATGCCGGCGATCACAGGGTCGTCGAGCTGGTTCGAAGCAGAGATCTGGCACCAGCGGGTCGAGCCGTCACGGTGTTCCACCCGGAGGTCGGCGCGCAGCGCTTTCCCGTGCTCATAGAGCAGCTTTCCGGGAGTCCCGCCGCGGATCCGTTGCAGATCTTCGGGATGCACGATCAGCTTTGCGTCGGCCCGCCCGACGAGCTCCTCGACGGCGTAGCCCGTGAGCGTCACGATGGCTTCGGTCGCGAACACGATCGTGCCGGTGTCGTCGAGGACCACGACGGCATCGGCCGCGTTGGTCAGGAGCCGGCGAAGGCGATCCTCGCTGTGGGCCAACGCGGTTGCGGCGAGCTCGCGATCGCGAGCGCTCACCCAGACGATCCGCATGACGAACAACAGCCCGACCGCCATCAACAGCGCGATCCCGTGGCTCTGGCCTTCGGTCAAGACCGTCGGTGCCCAACCGAGGCCCACCGCGACCTCCGCCGACGCGAGGCACACGAGGCTCCACATGGTCGCGGGAAACACCGCCGGCGACCCTTCGATGGCGACACACTGGGCCGCGCAGAAGACGAATCCGACCGAGAGCACCGGGCCCCACCCGGTCACGTAGATCACCAGCGTCGTCGAAATCATCTGCAAACCGACGCGCAACCCGACCGGCAGCAGGCGCGCACGTTTCCAGTACAGGACGATGGACGACAGCACCACCCCGACCAGGGTTACGCCGACGAGCACCTCGACGCGCACGGGCGCGAGGATGCCGATCGCGCGCAGGCTGAGGAGCCCGGTGAGCGCGAGCACGGTCATCACCATCGTCTCGCCGAAAGCCCGGAAGCTGGAGCGTTCCACTGCCTAGATCTGTCGGATCGTTCACGAACGAAACTGATACCCGGCTCGCGCCGAAAGACCGATTTGCGACGAGCGGGATCCCGCCGGGAACTACGTTGAGCCGGAAATCACAGCCCAGCCGCCGGCAGGCCCGGCCGTGGAGCGGGAGCACCTCGTGAAGTTCGGTGTGACGATGTTCATGACGGACCAGACCATCGGGCCGGTCGAGCTCGCGCGCGAGCTGGAGGTCCGAGGGCTGTACTCGCTGTA
>DATJAA010000170.1:0-3419 GCA_035516815.1 Acidimicrobiia bacterium
CGACGACCCCGCCGCCGCGATCGCCTGGTACACCGACGTGTTCGACGCGCGCCTGCTCGGCGATCCCATCGTGATGCCCGACGGCCGCATCGGTCACGCCGAGCTGCGCGTCGGCGACACCGTGTTCATGCTCGCGGGCGAGTTCCCCGAAGAGGCGCACCTCAGCCCGGAGACGCTCGGCGGCAGCACCGTCGGACTGATGCTCCACGTTCCCGACTCGGATGCAGTGTACGCGCGCGCGGTCGAGATGGGCGCCACTGCGTTGCGGCCGATCGCGGAGTCGTACGGCGCTCGCGGCGGGACGATCCGCGACCCATTCGGACACCGGTGGTTCGTACAGACCGCGATCTCCCCCGACGACATTCCCGTCGAGGACGTGTTCGGTCGGCGCTACGGCGACGTCGGCTACCTCACGCTGATGGTCGCCGACGGCGAGCGCGCCGCGCGCTTCTTCGGCAACCTGTTCGACTGGCAGCTCGAACCCGGCTACCAACCGGGGGCATTTCACATCTCGTCGATCACACCGCCCGCCGGCATCGACAGCCGTCCGGGAAGCGCTGAAGTTCGCGTCTACTTCCGCGTCGACGACATCGAGACTGCCGCGGCCCGCGTGCGCGAGCTCGGCGGCGAAGTGCTCTCGATCACAGACTACGAATCGGGCGGTAACGCCGAGTGTGTCGACGACCAGGGCCTGCGCTTCGATCTCTTCCGGCCCAAGCCGGGCTACTGACGTCGGGGGTACGACGCTTCAGAACTGCCGGCGCCCGCGGCGTTCCGTCATCCGCCGCCGAAATTGCTCGCGCCGGCGCTGCAGGCGTACGAAGAGAATGACGCGGGTGACTGCCATGACCGCGATCAAACCGCCGATGAGCACATTGCCGCGCATGATCAGCACCACTGCGAGCGCGGCTCCCAGCGCCACGATGATCCAGCGCAGGACCCACATCGACGTCATCGAACTGTCGTTGTTCACACCAACAGTCTCGGCGCCGACTGTGAGCCCCTGAGCCCGCCGACGTTATGAGTTCGTGAACCGCAAACGCGCGGCGCCGGATTCTCGAACGAGGCCGTCATCAAATGAGCTGGTAGGCGCGGAGGTCGGGCGCTTCCATCTCCTTGCGGAACCGGGGAAAGGGCCACGGCCAGACGGCCGGGAGCCCGCGGTCGTCGAGGTACCAGCTCCGGCATCCGGTGACCCACACGGTGTGGCGCGCGGCCTGCTCCCGGGCATCCTCGAATGCGGTCAGGGCGTCGCGCGTCGCGCATATCTCGTCGCACTCGCCGGCGCGCAGGCGGTCGACGAGTTGCACGATGTAGCGCAGCTGGAGCTCGGCGACCTCGATGAGTGAGAAGTTGCCGACGGGGCCGTTCGGACCGTTCAGCATGAAGAAGTTCGGGAAGTCGGGTATCGAGATCGACAGGTATGCCTGCGGGCGCGGTGTCCATGCCTGTTCGAGCGTCACACCGTTCCGGCCGACGATGCTCATCGGCCGCATGAACGCGTCGGCCTTGAAGCCGGTTGCGAGGACGAGCAGGTCGAGCTCGTGGAGGCGGCCGTCGCTCGTTCGCACCCCGCGGGGCTCGACGCGCTCGATGGCGTCGGTGACGAGCTCCGCGTTTGGGCGTTGGATCGCCTCGTAGAAGTCGGACGAGATGACCAGCCGTTTGCACGCGGCGCGGTAGGTGGGCCGGAGCCGTTCGCGCAGCTCGGGGTCGCGCACGTTGTTCTCGAGGTTCGCGAGGCAGGCTTGTTCGATCATCTGGATCTCGGCCGATTCCGCGTCGATGACCGCGTTCGCGAAGATGTCGAACATGTCGGACAGGTGCCGGCGCAGGCCGGTGACGTCCTCGGGGTGTGCGCGAAACGCGTCGCGTTCCTGCTCGGTGTAGGCCGGATTCTCTTGCGGCATGATCCACTGCGCAGTGCGCTGGAATAGCGACAGGCACTCGACCCGATCGACCACGGCCGAGACGATCTGCACCGCGGTCGATCCCGTCCCGACGATGCCGACGCGCGCGCCGTCGAGGCGAGCCCCCGGGTCCCAGCGGGCGCTGTGGAACATCGAGCCTTCGAACGTGTCGAGCCCGTCGATCTCCGGGTACTTCGGGTGATGGAGCACGCCGGTCGCGGCGATCACGACGTCGAAATCGTCACGATGTCCCGCGGCAGTGGCGAGCTGCCAGTGCGTGTCCGAGTACTCGCAGCTCGTGACCGCGTCACCGAAACGGATGCGCGGGAGGACATTGTGCTCGGCGGCCACGCGTTCGAAGTAGGCCTGGATCTCCGGGCCCGGCGAGAAGCGGCGGCTCCAGTCCGGATTCGGAGCGAACGAGTACGAGTACAGATGTGAAGGCACGTCGCACGAGAGACCGGGATAGGTGTTCTCCCGCCACGTTCCGCCGACCCGATCGGCCTTCTCGAACACCGTGAAGTCGTCGAGTCCCTGGTCGGCGAGCTTGATCGCGGCGAGGATGCCCGCCATCCCGGCGCCGATCACCGCGCATCGCAACGGACGCCGCTCCGGGCGAACGCGCCGAAGCCCTGCCCCGCTCACGGAATCCCCCTCGCTGCATCTCCCTCGCTGCCCATCGTGGACACCCAACTTATGCCTTGCCCCGGTGCCCTCCAATAACGTGACCGGCACGGTCGCTCGGAAAGGAACGCAGTGCGCGTCTTGGTGCTCGGTGCAGGGTTCGGTGGCTTGGAGCTGACGACGAGATTGTCGGACGAGCTCGGCGACGACATCGAGGTTGTGTTGATAGATCGGGCCGAGGGTTTCGTGTTCGGCTTCTCGAAGCTCGACGTCATGTTCGGCCACGCGCAGGCCGACGCGGTCGTTCACCCGTACCGCGACGTCGTGAAGCCCGGTGTCCGGTTCGTGCAGACGACGGTGCGTTCCATCGATCCCGACACGCGTCGCGTCGAGACCGACGCCGGACCATTCGACGCCGACATCCTGGTGGTCGCGCTCGGAGCCGACCTCGATCCGGCCGCCACTCCCGGTCTCCTCGACGGCGGGTATGAGTTCTACACGGTCGCGGGAGCGTTCGCGCTTCGCGATGTCTTGGCGACCTTCGGCGGTGGACGCGTCGTCGTCGGCGTCATGTCGGCTCCGTTCAAGTGTCCGCCGGCGCCAAGCGAGACCGCGCTCCTGGTGCACGACTTCCTGACCGAGCGAGGCCTGCGCGCGACCTCCGACATCGCGCTCGTCATGCCGCTGCCTGCGCCGATCCCGCCGTCTCCGGCCGCGTCCGAAGCCGTCCTTGCCGCGTTCGCGCTGCGCGACATCTCGTTCCATCCGAACCAGCTCGTGCGCTCGCTCGACGCCGCGCGCAAGGTCGCGATCCTGGCTGACGGTTCCGAGATGCCGTACGACCTCTTCCTCGGCGTTCCTGTGCATCGCGCGCCGGCGGTCGTC
>DATJAA010000171.1:0-3144 GCA_035516815.1 Acidimicrobiia bacterium
ACCAGTTCGTACACCGCGCGTTGCGAATGACGTCGCGCGCCTACGTACTCCAGCGCGGCTCGATCGTGTTCGACGGATTGTCGTCCGAACTGCTCGCCGGTGACATGTTCCAGCACTACCTCGGTCGCGGCACCGCCTGACGAGAGGGCATGGCACTTACCCGTTTGGCAGCTCGATGTCGAACGTCGTGCCCTGTCCGGGCTCGCTGCTGAGAAGCATCCGGCCGCCGAGCGCTTCGACGCGGTCCTTCACGCCGACAAGTCCCGTTCCCGCATCGAGAGACGCTCCACCCTGTCCGTCGTCGGACACACGGACGCGCACGACGCCGTCCTCGTCGTCACGCTCTACGGTGATGTGTACGTCTGAAGCGCCCGCGTGCTTCGCCGCGTTCGTCAACGCTTCGGAGACGGCGTAGTAGGTGGCGACTTCGACCGGCTGCGGCAGCCGGTCGACGCGCACGTCGAGCGATGTAGCGACGGGACAGCGCTCCGCGACCGCAGCGATTGCGGGCCGGAGTCCGCCCTTGCTGAGCACGGCCGGATGAAGGCCCTGCGCGATCCGGCGCACTTCGGCGAGCGCCTCGAGCAGAGCCGCGTTCATCCTCTCGAGGTCTTCGCCGAGGGCCGTAGCGTCTGCCGGTACGAGGGTTCGAGCAGAGCGCGCGTAGAGCGCGAGCGACACCAGCTGTTGCTGCACACCGTCGTGAAGGTTGCGCTCGATGCGGCGGCGCGTCTCGTCAGCGGTGCTGACGATGCGAGCGCGCGACGCGCTGAGCGCTGCTTGCGACTCGGCATTGGCGATCGCCATGGCGGCGAGTTCGGTGAAGCCCCCGAGTTTTGATTCAGCCCCGGCTGGCAGTGGCCGCTGGGACGACGAGACTCCTACGACGCCCCACTTGCAACCGTCGACGACGATCGGCGCGCCGATGGCTGAGCGGACACCGCGGGTCAACTCTGGCGCGGTTTCGGTCGTGTCAGTGTCGTAACCGTCGAGGCGGGCAGGCCGTCCGGTGTTCCACACGGCGGCCGAGACGCATGTCGGTGTCATCTTAAATCGCCATTCCTTCGGTACCTTCGTGCCTGCCGTGCCAGCCCACGTCCCCACGATCACCAATGCGCCTTCGCCGTCATAGCGGTTCAGTGTCGCGACGTCGGCGTCGAGCAGCTGACCGACCTCGGCGCACACGATCGCGAACACTTCGTCGGGGCGGGCGCCGTCGGCAACGGACGTAGCGACGCGGCGCAACGCTGCCTGTTCGTCGGCATAGGCGCGCAGCTCCACGTGTGCCTCGGCGTTCGCAATCGCGATTGCGGCGAGCTCGGTGAAATCGGTGAGCCGGGCCTCCGCATCCCGTGGGAAGTCGAAGCGCATCGAGCCGAGGCACATCGCGCCCCAGAGCCGCCCGTCGACGACGATCGGCACGCCGATCGAGCACCGCATCTTCGCGGCGAGGATTTTGGCCGCACCCGCTCCCAGGTCGTCGCCATGTTCCGTCTGCCGCGCCGGCCGCCGCGTCTCGAACACCATCGTCGCGACATTGCGGCCGGCCATCGTTCCGCGCGTGCCGGTCGGCACGTCGTTTTCGGCGAGCGCGGTCCAAGACGTGACGACGAGCCGGTCGCCATTCTCCTCGTAGCGGTTCACAACCGACAGATCGGCGTCGAGCAGCACGCCGATTTCTTCGGCGACCGCCGCGAACACCTCTGTCGGCGACGAGCCGAGCGCGACAAGCGTAGCGACGCGCCGGAGCGCGGCTTGTTCCTCCACGACGGGGTCGGGCGGAATCGCGCCCGACTGTTGCCGCTGCTGGCGCCCGACTCCGTCGACAACCGTGATGGCGTCGGGTCCGACGTCGCGTCGTACGGTGCTCGAGAGTGCACTTACAACCTCCGCGCGCCGATCCGCGAGGGCGGGCGTCGATCCTGTACTGCTGTGCGGTTCCCCGAACGGATCACCCAACGAGATCGGGAGATCGACATCGATGGTCGTGCCGTCGCCTGGTTCGCTACTGAGGGCCATTCGGCCACCGAACGCTTCGACGCGGTCTTTGACACCGACCAGTCCGGTGCCCGCATCGAGCGACGCTCCGCCGCGCCCGTCGTCGGAGACGCGAAGGTGCACGACGCCGTGTTCGTCGTTACGCCGCACTGTGACGTGTACGCGTGATGCCTGCGCGTGCTTCGCCGCGTTCGTCAGCGCTTCGGAAACCGTGTAGTAGGTGGCGACCTCGATCGGCTCCGGCAGACGGTCGACGCGCACATCGAGCGTGGTGGATACCGGGCAACGCTCCGCGACCACCCTGAGTGCGGGTCGGAGTCCGCCCTGCGTTAGCAGGTCGGGGTGGAGGCCCTGGCCGATGCGTCGCACTTCGGCGAGCGCGTCGCCCAGGGCATCGACGATCGTCTCGAGTTCGTCCTGGAGTTCCGTCGCCGCCGGCGGCACGCGCGCGCACACCGACCTCGCCTCGAGCGCGAGCCCGATCAGCTGCTGCTGCACGCCGTCGTGGAGGTTCCGCTCGATGCGCCGGCGCGTCTCGTCAGAGGTCGTGACAATGCGAGCGCTCGATGCGCTGAGCGCGGCTTGCGTCTCCGCGTTCGCGATCGCGGTCGCGGCAAGGTCCGCGAACCCGGCGAGCCGCGATTCTGCGTCAGACGCATGCGTCCGATCCACTGACGCGGCAGCAATCACGCCCCACTTGCGGCCTTCGACAATGATCGGTGCACCGATGGCCGAATGGATCCCCAGCGCCTGCTCGCGTTCACATTGGTCGCGGTCGACGCGTGCCGCCCGTCCCGTACGCCGCACGATTGCCGAGACGGACTTGGGGTCGGGCTCGAAACGCACTCCGATCGGCACGACGACGCCGTGCCGGCCCCACGTGCCCATGATCGTCATGAGCCCGTCGCTGTCGTAGCGGTTCAGCGTGGCGATGTCGGTGTCGAGCAACTGGCCGACCTCGATGCACAGGGCGGCGAAGACATCGTCGGAGCGCGCGCCCGCGCCGACCCGTGTCGCGACGCGGCGTAACGCGGCTTGTTGGTCGGCGTAATCGCCTAGCTTCACCCGCACTCCGGCGTTCGCGATCGCTATTGCGACCATCTCGGTAAAGTCCGCGAGTCGCGCCTCCGTGTCCATCGAGAATTC
>DATJAA010000172.1:0-3523 GCA_035516815.1 Acidimicrobiia bacterium
TGCATGGCCCGCCGCAAACAGACCGATCAACTCGTGCTCGAGCCGCCGTCGGAGATCCCGACGCGCACGCTCCAAGAGGAGGTCGAGGCCGCGTACCTCGAATACGCCATGAGTGTGATCGTCCAGCGCGCGCTTCCCGACGTGCGCGACGGTTTGAAGCCGGTGCACCGGCGGATCCTCTGGGCGATGCACGATGCGAACCTCCGGCCCGAGCGCCCGTTCGTGAAATGCGCGCGCGTCGTCGGCGACGTCATGGCCAACTACCACCCGCACGGCGACACCGCGATCTACGACGCGCTCGTGCGGATGGGTCAGACCTTCTCTCTCACCGCGCCCCTGATCGACAAGCACGGCAACTTCGGCTCGCCGTCCGATCCGCCCGCGGCATCGCGGTACACGGAGTGCCGGCTCTCGTCGCTCGCGATGGAGCTGCTCGCCGGCATCGACGAGGGCACCGTCGACACCGAGCCGAACTACGACGCGTCGAGCACGGAACCCGTCGTTCTCCCGGCCCGGTTCCCGAATCTGCTCGTCAACGGCGCGCAGGGCATCGCGGTCGGCATGGCGACGAATATCCCGCCCCACAACCTGGCCGAGGTGTGCAACGCGGCCGTGAAGCTGATCGACAAACCCGACGCAACGCTCTCCGACCTCATGCGCATCGTGAAGGGTCCCGACTTCCCGACCGGCGGGCTCATCATGGGCGACGACGGCATCAAGGACGCGTTCCGCACGGGTCGTGGCACCGTGCGCGTGCGCGCCGTGCACGAGATCGAAGAGCTGCCGCGCCGCGCCGGCCAAGCCATCGTGCTCACCGAGGTGCCTTTCCAGACGAGCGTCGACGCGATCTCGGGCAAGCTCACCGAGCTCGTGCTGTCCGGGAAGATCGACGGAGTACGCGACATCCGCAACGAGTCGGGCCAAGGGAAGACCCGGCTCGTGATCGAGCTGCGGCCCGATACGAATCCACAGATCGTGTTGAACAACCTGTTCAAGCACACCGCCGCCCAGACGACGTTTCCCGTGAACATGGTTGCGCTCGTCGACAGCGTGCCCCGCACGGTCACCCTGCAGGAGGCGCTGCAGCATTGGCTCGATCACCAGGTCGTCGTCGTCACCCGGCGCAGCCAGTACCGGTTGCAGAAGGCGCAAGACCGGTTGCATATCGTCGAAGGGCTCGTGAAGGCGCTCGACCAGATCGACGCGATCGTGAAGACGATTCGCGGCTCGAAGGACCGTGCCGGGGCGCGCAATGCGTTGATGGCGAATCGCTTCGGCTTCTCCGAGATACAGGCGAACCACATTCTCGACATGCCGCTCGGGCGGCTGACGCAGCTCGGCCGCGAGGAGCTCGACAAGGAACGAAAGGAGCTCCTGGCGATCGTGAAGGAGCTCAGGTCGATCCTGGCGAAACGCGACCTCCTGATGGGCGTGATCCGCGAGGAGCTCGTCGCGGTCCGCGACGCTCACAAGGCGCCCCGACGTACGCGGATCGTCGGCGACGACTCCGGCACCCTCGACATGGTCTCGCTCGTCGAGGACGAGCCCTACGTCGTCACCGTGACGGCGCGCGGATACGTCCGCGCGGTGCCGGAGCGCACGCGCAAGGCGCTCGTCGCGAATCCCGGTGAGCGAGACGCGGTCGCGCAGGCCATCGACACGACCGCCCTCGCGGGCGTGCTGTTCTTCACTGATCGCGGGCGCGCCTACCGCGCGACCGTGCACGAGCTGCCGAAGGAGAAGCTGACGGCCGCGCAGAACCTCTTCCAGTTCGGCGACGGGGAGAAGGTCGTCGCCGTGCTCGACGCGCGCCTGCACGAAGAACATCCCAATCTCGTGTTCGTGACGGCGAGTGGCACGGTGAAGCGCACGGCGCTGAGCGAGTTCGCGGAGGCGTCCGGTCGTCAGAACGGGATCGTCGCGATGAAGCTCGCCGACGGCGACCGGGTGGTGTCGGTGTTCCCCGGCTGGGACGACTACGAGCTCCTGCTCGTGACCGGGAACGGGCAGGGGATCAGGTTCCTCGAAGACGATGTGCGTCCGGTCGGGCGCGCCGCGGGCGGCATCCGCGGCATCCGGTTGAAGGGCGACGACCGTGTCATCGGCGCGTGCGCCGCCGCCGACGGCGAGGCGGTCGTGATCGCCACGGAGCAAGGCTTTGCCAAGCGGACCGAGGTCGACGAGTTCCCGGTACAGGCGCGCGGCGGTTCGGGCCTCAAGGCCGCGAAGATCGACAAGGTGCGCGGCAAGCTCGTCGCGATCGCGCCCGCCGCGGACCTGCTGGCGTTCCTCGGCGGCGATGCGGTGTTGATCGTTCCGGGGCAGGGGGTACGCGCCGCGTCCCGCGACGGCGGCGGCTCCAAGGTGTGTCCCGAAGGTCTGCAGCGGGTCGTGCCGGTCGCGCCGCCTCGTGACGACGCGTGAGGGTCAGGGCGCAGGGTTCTCGACTGTCTGCCAGTCCCGGGTCGTGAGATAGGTGCCGAAATGCTGCGCAACGTTGACGAGGTCGCCGGCCGTCTTCGGGTGGCGCAACTCGTACAGGTGCGGGAACCGGGGCATGGCGCGCACGAGGTCCCATAGCGCGAGAGCGTCCTCACCGGTCGGCGCGGGCACTACCACCGGTCCGTACACCGCGTAGCCACCGTCGAGGACGAGCGTCGGCACGCCGTGAGCGCCGTACTCGGCCACGGCAGCCTGGTGTTCTCCACGCACCTCGGCCAGGGTCGTGTCGTCGGCGATCGCGCGCTCTACGAACGAAGGGTCGAAGCCGGCCGCCGCGATCACCCGCGCGTGCTCTTCGGGAACGTGGGTCTTGATCCCGTCGTAGAAGAACGCGTGCCCTACGGCGTCGTACCAGCGGTCGAGGGCGTCGTTGCCGAGCTCGCGCCGGACCAGCGCGCCCACCCGCATCTGGCCGAAGCCATACGACCACGGCCGCTCCCACGGGTGCCGCTTGCCGGCGACGAGATTCACCTCCTCGAGGGAGAAGAAGCGCCACGTGATCTCGATGCCGCGCCCGCGGCGCACGTCGCGCACCCACCGCGAGGTCTGGTACGCGTACGGGCACATCGGGTCGAAGTAGAAGACGAGCGGCTCGGTCACCGTCCGATTCTTCCATGCGCGGCCGGCGGCGGGCCCGGCGAGGTACCGTGCGCGCATGACCGAGCCCGTGATTCTTCGCCTCGACGAGGTGTGGCGCGACATCGCCGACGTCTGTGACGGCCTCACCGCGGAGCAATGGGCGATGCCCACCGAGTGCCCCGGGTGGACGGTGTTCGACAACGTCGCGCATATGATCGGTACCGAGCGCATGCTCGCGGGCGAGCGGCCGACCGCGGCACCCGACACACCCGGAGTGGCGGATGCCGCCCACGTCCGCAACGACATCGGCAAGGCGAACGAGCAGTGGGTCGCGTCCTACCGCGGCTGGGACGGCCCGAAGCTCCTCGACGAGTTCCGTCGCGACACGGCCCTTCGCCTCGACACGCTGCGCGCGCTCACGACCGAGCAATGGGACGCGGAG
>DATJAA010000173.1:0-5905 GCA_035516815.1 Acidimicrobiia bacterium
GTGCCTGCGCGCACGCGCGCTCGAGGCGAACGAGGTGCTCGGGCAGCGAGTGCTCGAGCTCGCTCACGCGGATGAACTCGAGGTCGGCGCACGCGCGACCGACGATTCGACGGGCCTCGCTCCCCGCCCCGCGGCGATCCGAGGTCGGATCGAGGTCGTAGAGCACAGTTTCCGCCGCGGCGAGCGCGTGGAACACCGAGCGCGGGAACAGGCGATCGAGCAGGAGAAACTCGAGTGCCTTCGAGCCGTCCACCCCTCGACGGTACGTTCGAAGATACGACTCGTACGCGGCGCAGCACCGAAGCGTCGCGACCCAACCGGCGGCGCCCCACGCGTCGCCGAGGCGCGTCGAGAGCAGGCGGACGGTGAGGTCGACGCGTTCGAGCGAACGCCCGAGCAGGATGAAACGCCACGTGTCGTCGTGGCTCATCGTGGCGTCCGCGAGCCCGGAAACGATCGCCGCCCGGTCGCGTACCCACCCGAGAAACCCGTGCTGTGCGTAGACGGAGCGGCCGCGCCGCCCGTCGATCGCGGTGTGGGTCGCGTTGATGCTGCTCCACATCTCCGACGACATCGCCTCGCGAGCGCCGCGCGCGTTCTCCCACATCGCTTCGAGCGAGCGGACGACCGAACCTTCGAACCGTGGATCGTCCACGAAGAACCCGACGAGCGTTTCCACGTTCGCGCCGACATCGACGAGCGCCGCGGGCTCTCCCGCTCCCATCGCCTCGACGAGCCGGCGGCATGCCGATTCCTCGCCGCCGACGCGATCCTCGAGGAGCGCGTGCGAATACACGTCGAGGATCCGCGCGGTCGCTTCCGCGCGCTCGGTGTAGCGCCCGAGCCAGTACAGCGACTCGGCGATACGGCTCAGCACCGCGGCCTCACATCAGCCCGCCTTCATTGTTGTTGCGCCGCCTGCTGACCCGACGCCGGGACCATGTCGAAGGGTTGGCGGGCGAGGGGCTCACACTCCTCGACGGCCGGAACGGTCATGGCGTCGCCGTCGACCTCGGCACCGTCGGGTGCGAGCACCCAGGTGTCCTTGGATCCGCCGCCCTGGCTCGAGTTCACGACGAGGCTTCCCTCACACAGTGCGACGCGTGTCAGCCCCCCGGGCACGACCCACACATTTTCCCCGTCGTTCAGGGCGAACGGGCGAAGATCGAGGTGCCGCGGCCGCATTCCCGACTGCACGTATGTCGGCGCCGTCGATAGCGCCACGGGGCGCTGCGCGATCCACGAACGCGGATCGGCTTCGACCGAGGCACGGACACTTTCGAGCGCGGAGTCATCGGCACGCGGGCCGATGACGATCCCCCGCCCGCCCGACCCGTCGGCGGGCTTCCACACGAGCTCATCAATGCGCGCGAGCGCCCACGATCGCACCTCCACGTCGTCGAGCGGGAACGTCTCGACGTTCGAGAGCAGCGGACGTTCGCCGAGATAGAAGTCGATCATCGCGGGAACGTGCGGGTAGACCGCTTTGTCGTCGGCGACCCCGTTGCCGAGGAAGTTCGCGATCGTGACGTTGCCGGCGCGCGCCGCGTTCACGATCCCGGCGCAGCCGAGCATCGACGTCGGCAGGAAGTGCAGTGGATCGAGGAACTCGTCGTCGACGCGGCGGTACACCACGTCGACCCGCTCCTCGCCGCTCGTCGTCAGCATGTAGACGACGTTGTCGCGGCAGATGAGGTCGCGACCTTCCACCAGCTCGACACCCATCTGGCGGGCAAGGAATGAGTGCTCGAAATACGCCGCGTTGTGCACACCGGGCGTCAGGAGCACGACGTGCGGGTCGTCGACGCCTTGGGGCGCGGCCGCGCACAACGTCTGCAGGAGGCGCGACGGATAATCGGAAACCGGCTGCACGCGGTGCGCGGCGAAGAGCTCCGGGAACACGTGGGTCATCGCCCGGCGGTTCTCGACGACGTATGAGATGCCGGACGGGATACGGAGGTTGTCCTCGAGCACACACATGGATCCGTCCGCATCGCGCACGAGATCGATCCCCGCGACGTGAACCCGCACGCCGCCGGGGGGCGAGATCCCGAACGCACTTCGATGGAAGTGCGACGACGTGACCACGAGCCGCCGCGGAATCACACCCGCCCGCATGATCTCGCCCGATCCGTACACATCGTCTAGGAAGCGCTCGAGCGCACGCACGCGCTGGGCAACGCCTCGTTCGATCAGCGACCATTCACTCGCCGAGATGAGGCGCGGCACGAGATCGAGCGGAAACGGCCGCTCCTCCCCCGAGAATGCATACGTGATGCCCTGGTCGCGGAACGCTCGGTCGCGCGTGGCGCAACGCTCGTCGAAGTCGAGCCGCGAGAGCGTCTGAACGTGCTCGTAGAGGGTGCGGTAGTCGACCCGCGTTTCGCCCTCGGCGTCGAACATCTCGTCCCACGCATCGAGGGGAACATACGCGTCGAGAAGATCGCCCACTTCTCCAAGGTTGATCGACGGCCCGGTCGGCGGCATGTCTCGGCGATGAAACCGCGATATCGGTTTCCTGCCCGCAATCTGACGCCGATGACCAGCGGGCGGGTGCCCGGGATCATCGTGTCCCTGGGCACCCGCCTGACTCCTCCGCGCGTCGGCTTAGGGCTGCGGGATTGCGGTCTTCGTCGCGTTGCCGTTGATGTCGCCTGCGACATTGCCCGACCAGGACGCGATCTGCGTGAGGGGCTCGTAGGTGTAATACCCGCCGCCCGTGGGATAGGGCCCGAACACGTTGTTCGTCACCACGAGACCATTCAGTCCGGTCGCCGCGCCTCCCGACGGGCTAACGGCCTGCATGCGCAAAGCGTAGTAGCCCCCCTCCAGGAACGAGTCCTGGATGGCGACGTTCGAGATCGCGCTCCAGGGTTGCAAGAGGATCGCCGCTGTCTGGGTATGCGAGTCGAATCCGGTCGGATTCGTCGTCGCGTCGTACGGGGTCGGATTGTTCGCCGCGAAGTTGTCACGGACGAACTTCATGTTCGAGCCGCCCATGGTCATCACACAGTCCTTGTGCGTCCACGCGCCCGTCGACGGGTCGAGGTACGGGGTGAAATCGTGGAACCACGAATCGTCGATCGTCGTATTGCTGCCGATCAGCGCACCCTTGCCCGCGATGCTGATGTCGCAACGCTCGATGGTTATGGAGCTTGCCGCAACGTCGAGCACTCCGTCCTGTTTGCGCGCGTCGTTCGGCGTGACGTTCAGGGGCTTGACGGTGCAATCCTCGGCGAGGAGAGAGGCATTGTTGCGTACGACGATGTTTCCCCACCACGTGCCACTCTGTTCGACGTAGACGTTGTGCAGCTCGGTGTTTGCGTAGATGTCGAGTCCGCCGTGAATCTTCACATTCGACAGCACGGTCGGGGTGTGGATCGACATCACACCGCCTGCGGGATACACGTCGGTCAGCGTTCCCTTGGCGCCGACCGTGCCGGCCGCCGGGAAGGTGGTCGGCGTCCCCGCGGGAGGCGTCGTGGTTGTGGTTGTTGCTGTCGTCGTCGTGGTCGTACTCGTCGCCGTAGTTGTCGTCGTCGGTGGGGCCGACGCGACGAAGAGTGGGTCGACCCAGTAGTTGCTCGCTCGGTACGTCAGGTTCGGGAACGCACTCGCGCCGTATTCGTAGACACCGTTCCCGGCGCTCGCGGTACTGGCGGGCGCCAAGAGCGGCGGCTGGCTGTGGGCCGCGTCGAAGTAGTACTCGTCAACGGAGTAGTGACCAGCCGGCGCGTGGTACGAAGCGATGTACGTAGAGTTCGCGCTCACGGGAACGGGCGACGCGAAAGTCACCTGTTGCCACCCGCTCGCGGTTTCGCCGACGAACGTTGCGGTCCCAAGCAGTGAGCCCGATGCGGTCCACAATGAGGCGGTGTGTGTGCCGGTGTTCGTCGCCGCCTTGTAGAAGCGCACACCCGTGATCGATCCGCTCACGGTCGGCGTGAACCTGACTCCCAGCTCGACCGGGTTCGGATCACTGCTGTCGAGCACCAACGGTGTGGTACCGGACGACCACAGCGACGACGCGGACGCCGCCGCCGCGCCGGCGACCGACGCCTTCGCGGACGCCACGACCGCCCCACCGGCCAATCCGGCGAGGGCCGTGATCACGGCGATCGTTCCAACTACGGCAATCCCTCGTCGACGCGCGCTTCGAGAAGACGACGCGCGCCGCGTCGCACTTGCGTTCTGCATGAATCAGTCCTTGGGTCTCGGCTTACGGCGATGAACGCACTCGCGTTACGTGCGTCGCACCACCGGCATCACGCCATCGAGAGAACGGCGTGTACACCGAAGTGGGTACCAACGAGGCTTCGGCCTCGTGACGATCACTCGGAGCGTGATGCTCGGGCTACCCACCTGCCCCGGTGCAGACTCGTACCCACGCCGACCCGTGTCATCACCTGATCGAGTGGTTCGGCGCAACATTTCTCCGAACGACCGGGCGATTGCACGAAGACGCGAACGCGTCACGTGAATTCGACGCACCGCGCGCGCAACGGTGCAAGGTTGAGTTACTGCGCGCGCGAAAGGACACGACGAGTGCGCGTTTGTGATCCGAACGAGAGTCGACATTTGGTTCACAAGCCGTCGCAATGCTGGACCCCCGTGCCGACCGAGCCGATATCCGACTGCACTGCGTCTGCGCATTCGGGCTACGACAGCTCAATTCGGACTAACGTCCGATCGATGCGACCCGTCCGCACCGCATGACCTCCGAATACGTTCGCAACCAGCCGGACTTCTTCGCAGTCGGGCCCGCGTCGGCGCCGGCCGCGCTCGACATGGGCCACGGCATCTGGTGCTCACCCGGCATGTCGAGCGCGTACCTGATCACGACCCCCGACGGACGCATCGTCGTGAACACCGGCATGTGGTTCGAAGCGAAGACCCACCGTCGCAACTTCGACGCCGTCAGCGCGGACGCCACGCGGTTCATCATCCTCACACAGAGTCATACCGACCACATCGGCGGCATCGACCGCTTCCGCGAACCGGGCACCGTGCTCATCGCGCAACAGAACATCCGGCTCTGCCAGGCCGACGACATCCGGATACACGGCTTCCGGATCCGCCGATCGCTGCCGTTCTTTGCGGATGTCATGGGACAACCCGGGTTCGTCCGCGGTGACGCGGACGTCGAGATCCCGCCGCTCGCCAAGCCGGCCGAACCGGACGTCGTGTTCGACGACGTTCACCGGTTCGAGTGCGGCGGGCGCGTGGTCGAATGCATCAGTGTGCCGGGCGGAGAGACGATCGACTCACTGGCGGTGTGGCTGCCCGACGACGGGGTCGCGCTCGTCGGCAACATGTTCTCGGCCCTCTTCGGCCACTTTCCGAACCTCGTGACGATGCGCGGTGATCGGCTGCGCAGCGCACTCGCGTTCGCCGACTCCGTGCAGCGCGTCATCGACCTCGAACCGGAGATGCTCCTCCTCGGGCATCACGGACCGGTGCGCGGGTCGGCAACCGTTCGCGCCGAATGCGAGAGAATTCGCGACGCGGTCCTGCACGTACACGACGCGACCGTGACGGCCATGAACGACGGACGCACGGTTTGGGACGCGATGCATGAGATCATGCTCCCCGATCAGCTCGAGGTCGGCGAAGCGTACGGCCGGATCGACTGGAGCGCGCGAGCCATCTGGGAGACCTATGGCGGCTGGTTTCACCAGCACTCGACGCTCGAACTGTACGGGGTCGCGCCCGAGCTCGGCGCCGGCGCGCTCGTCGACCTCGCGGGCGGAGCCGATGCAGTTGCCGCGCGAGCGACGGCGCTTGCCGATCGCGAGCCGCTCGTCGGCGTCCGGCTCAGCGAGATCGTGCTCGCCGTCGAGCCGGAGCACCGAGGTGCGCTCCAGGCTTACCGCGCCGCCCACGAGCGACTCTTGCACGACCACGA
>DATJAA010000174.1:0-2275 GCA_035516815.1 Acidimicrobiia bacterium
CTGCTCGCCGAAGCCACGACGGCACCGCGCCGGCTGGTCGTCGTGCCGGGCATGGGTCACGCGTACGGCGCCACCGCGATCGAGCCGGTGCGCGACGCGGTGGCCTGGACGCTCGCGCACGAAAGCCGCAGCGCTCGCTAAGCCTCGATCCACCGATGAGTAGCGGCTGAACGCTGCCGCGTATCCGCGGAAAGTGCCTCCTGCGCTGGGACGATGACGGTGTTCGAAGTCGACACTGTCGCCAGCTCGAGGAGGCACTTCCGGTGAGCTCAGTATCGCATGCGATCGACCGTCTCGACGTGACGTTCGACGACGAGTCGCTGGTCGCGAACGCGGGGTTGTTGTTGCCGGCAACGTTGATGGCGGGCCTCGGTCTCGAGGCGCTGGTGAACGCGACCGTCCGGCTCGTCGGTCGGGTTGGTGGCTCGCGTCCGGGCCGCAAGGTCTGCTCGTTGGTCGCGACGATCCTGGCGGGCGGTTCGCATATCGATCATGCCGACCTGTTGCGGGCGGGCGCGACGCAGCGGGTGTTGCCGTTCCGGGTGATGGCACCTTCGACGTTGGGGACGTTCTTGCGGTCGTTCACGTTCGGGCACGTCCGTCAGCTCGACAAGGTCAGCGCCGAGCTGTTGCGGCGGGCATGGTCGGCGGGTGCCGGACCCGGCAACGGGCAGCTGGTTATCGATGTTGATTCCACGATCTGCGAAGTGCATGGCAAGGCCAAACAGGGCGCCACGTATGGGTATACACGGGTGCTCGGCTATCACCCGCTGCTCGCGACCCGCGCCGATACCGGCGAGGTGTTACACGCGCGGATGCGGAAAGGTCGAGCGAACACGTCTCGCGGCGCGACGCATTTCATCGAAGCGGTCATCGGTCGGGTCCGACGCGCGGGCACCGCGGGCGAGATCGTCGTGCGCGTCGATTCGGGGTTCTGGTCCAACGACACCATCGCCCTCCTCGGCCGGCTCGGCGTGCGTTACACGATGGCGGTGCGGACCGGCCGAGCCGCAATTTCTGCGGCGATCGCCGCGATCGACGAGCAGGCATGGGTCGAGATCGCATATCCCGACGGTGGTGTCGCACACGTCGCCGAATGCGCCTACAAAGGCCGGCGGCTGATCGTGCGGCGCACCCGACTCACCGACACCGCCCAAGCCGCGCTGTGGCCCGACTGGCGGCATCACGCGTTCCTGACCGACCTCCACGACGACATCGTCACCGTCGACGCGTTCCACCGCCAACACGCCGTCGTCGAGCTCGCGATCCGCGACCTCAAAGAAGGCGCCGGTCTCGAACATGTCCCTTCCGGCAAGTTCTCAGCCAACGCGGCCTGGCTCGGCTGCGCCGTCATCGCGCACAACCTGATCCGCTGGAGCGCCAGCCTCGGTGACATCACCCCCGAAGACCAACTCACCGTCACCCGCACCATCCGAACCCGACTCATCGCGTTACCCGGCCGAGTCGTGAACCGCAGCGGCAAACACACCCTGCGGCTCCCCGCACGATGGCCATGGACCAACACGTTCCTCGACGCGATCGAACGCCTCCGCGCCATCCCCCAACTCGCCTGACCGACCGCCGCGACCCTGCGCTCTCGGCCCGTCGCGGCCGAGCTATGCCCGAACCGCGTCGCTGACCACAGCACGCGCTCACGAACGACCGCCAGCACCAACGATTCGGGCCTGGCAACACGATCGCACCGCCGCGCCACCCACGCGCCGACGAAATCCTTCCCTACAAGCCCACAATCGGTGGATCGAGGCTTAGCGGACGACCTCGATACCGGCGGCGCCCATGTCGAACGTCAACGCTTCGGCGACGTCGACCGCCTCGTCGAGCGTCATCACGTCGCCCGCGTTCCACGCCTCCGAGAACCCTTCGTTCCCGAGCTGTTCGCGCAGCATCAACAGCGTGCGTTCCCGGGAGCGCTGCTCGGCCGCGATGCCCGGCAATCCGATCACGTCACGGAGGGCCGAAGCCGCGGCGTAGAGCGTCACCGCGTCGGCGGGCACGTCGTGCACGAGCAACCGGGCCGTCTGCTCGAGCGTCGTCGCCACCTCGTTGCGGAACCCGACGTTGCGCAACATCGGCAGTGCGCGCCCGAACGCGTAGAGCGCCTCCCGGTCCTGGCTCACGGCCCGCAGCGCGAGACCGGTCTGGTACCACGCGAACCCGAGGAAGTACTGGCTCCGGATCGAGTCGGCGACTTCGACGGCTTCGGCGCAGAGCTTCACCGCGTGCGGTGGATCGTTGCGTTGCAACGCGATGGCGA
>DATJAA010000175.1:0-12328 GCA_035516815.1 Acidimicrobiia bacterium
TCTGGACCGAGATCACGATCACGGTGCTCGTCGGCGTCGCGACCGGGATCCTCTCGGGCATGTTCGGCATCGGCGGCGCAGTGATCTCGACTCCGGCGATACGTGCCCTCGGCGCGACCGCGTTGCAGGCGATCGGTTCGACATTGCCGTCGATCCTGCCGTCGTCCGTCTCGGGATCCCTGCGATACCAGCGCGAACGGATGATCCTGCCGCAAGTCGTCGTCATTACCGCCGCGTTCGGCGTTCCGGCCTCGGTCGTCGGCTCGCGCCTGTCGGGCGCGGTACCGGGCAACGGGCACGCTCTCATGATCCTGACCGCGGCGCTCGTCGCGTACACCGCGTACCGGACGGCCTTCCCGACGGTGCGCACGCTCGAGCGCGCCGGGCAGCCGATGCAGGACGAATGGTGGCGCCTGGCGACGATCGGGCTCGCGGCGGGCGCGCTGTCGGGGCTGCTCGGCATCGGCGGGGGGATCCTCATGGTCCCGGCGTTCTCGGCGTGGGTCGGTATCCCCCTCAAGGAGACGATCGCGACGTCGCTCGCGTGCGTCGGGATCTTTGCCATCCCCGGCACGCTGACTCACTGGTATCTCGGCCATATCGACTGGACGTTCGCCCTTGCCCTTGCCATCGGTGTCATCCCCGGCGCGCGTATCGGCGCACACTTCACGATCAACGCCGAGGACAAGCCGCTGCGCTACAGCGTCGGCGCCGCGCTCGGGATCATCGCCATGGTCTACGCCGTCGGCGAGGTGCTGGCGCTGATCAAGTGACGCGCTCGCGCGAACACCTGGTCGAGCATGTCCGGCGTGAGCCGACCGGTGAAGGTGTTCTGCTGGCTGGGATGGAACGTTCCGAGAATGGTCACACGGCCACCGTCGACTTCGATGCCGTGCGTGAACCGGGGTCGGCGCTCGGGGAGCGACACGCCTGACCGGCCCGCCGTCCGCAACGCGGCCCAGGTCGCCTCGTAACCGAAGGCACCGAGCGCGACGACGACGCGTACCTCTTCGAGCAGCTCGAGCTCGCGTACGAGATACGGCAGACACGTATCGCGCTCGACCGGCGTCGGCTTGTTCGCAGGCGGCGCACAGCGCACGGCGGCGGCGACGTACGCGTCGACGAGACGCAGCCCGTCGCCGGCACGCACCGACTCCGACCGGTTCGCGAAGCCCGCGCGATACAGCGAAGCGAACAGGAAGTCGCCGGAACGGTCGCCGGTGAACACGCGCCCGGTCCGGTTCCCCCCGTGCGCGGCGGGCGCGAGGCCGACGAGCAGCACCCGGGCGCGCGGGTCGCCGAATCCCGGGACCGGGCGTCCCCAGTACTCCTCGTCGCGGTACGACGCCCGTTTCTCGCAGGCGACCTCCTCACGCCACGCGACGAGCCGCGGGCACGCGCGACACCCGATGATCTCGTTCGTCAGCGCCGCGAGCGCGCCGGACCGCATGGGTGCGAGCCTACGGTCACGGCGCCGGTACTCTCCGGCGATGCGGGTTCTGCTCCTCGTCAACGGCGCCGCATCGTCGGTCACGGCTCGCAAGCGAGTAATGATCCGCAAGCTGCTCGCCGCGCAGCACGACGTCGAGGTCGCCGAAACGTCACGGCGGGGTCACGCGACCAGGCTCGCTCGCGCCGCCGCGCACGACGGCTTCGACGTCGTGGCGGTACTCGCCGGCGACGGCACGCTCAACGAGGCCGCCGACGGGCTCCTGCACACCGACACCGCGCTCGCGCCCCTTCCGGGCGGGTCTACGAACGTATACGCGCGCACGCTCGGGTACTCGACCGACGCGATCGACGCGACGGGCGAGCTGCTCCGGTCGCTCGCCCGCGGCGACACCAAGCGCGTCGGTGTCGGTCGTGCGAACCGCCGACCATTCCTGTTCAACACCGGAATCGGGTTCGATGCCGCGGTCATCCGCCGCGTCGAGCGTTATGGCGAGCTGAAACGCCACCTCTCGCATCCGTTGCACGTGGCGGCGGCGTTCGAGGTCTTCTTCCGGGGAGAAGCCGGGCAGACCCGGCTCGTGATCGAGCTCGACACCGGTGAGCAGATCGACGACGTGCGCTTCGCGATCGTCTCGAAGACCGATCCGTACACATACCTCGGGCCAATGCCGCTCACGGTGACTTCCGGCGCTGGCCTCGACCAGCGGCTGGCTCTGACCGCGTTTCGCCGGCTCGACGCGATCACGCTCCTCGGCGGTGCGGCGTCGGCGCTGCGGAGCGGCCGGTTCCTGGCCCGGAGGCGTGGCATCGACCAGCGCGCCGACCTCCGCCGGCTGGTGGTTCGCAGCGGCGCGCCGTTCCCCTACCAGGTCGACGGCGACGATGCGGGCGACACCGAACGGCTCGATGTCGAGTACGAGTCCGACGCGCTCACGATCGTCTTGCCGTAACGCTGCCGCGGACCGTACCGGCCTAGCCTCGCCGCGGTTGATTCAGCGTCGCGACCGCGACATCGGGGACGTTGGTGATGATCGCGTCGACACCGGCCGCGGCCAGCTGAGAGATCTCGTCGGCGTCGTCGACGGTCCAAACGCTCACTCGGACGCCCAGTTGGTGCGCCGCGGCGACGTCATCGGCCGACGCCCGCAACGCCGCCACACGATCGGGATTGATCCAGGCATGCCCGTGCTCGACGGCTACAAGCGCGCCGGCCTGCAGATCCTGGCCGCTCGTCAACCACGCGGTGTTTAGCGACGGTGCAAGGGCGCGACACGCATCCACCGCGTCGAGGTCGAAGGACGAGACGATCACGTCGGAGACGGGGAGGAGCTCGCCCGTGCGAAGGCGTTCGGCAACCGCGCGCACGACCGTGTGATCGGGCGTGTCGGGATCGGGTTCCCAGGGCAAGCACTTGATCTCGACGTTGACGACCATGCCCGCGCACGCCTCGAGCGCCTCGTCGAGGGTGGGGACATCGGGCCGGGCGGCGCGCAGTGCCGAGAACTCGCTCGCGGCGATGAGACCGAGCCCCGCCGCGTTCGGGTCGTGGTGGACGACCAACCGCTCGTCGGCCGTCCGGCGCACGTCGAGCTCGACGCCGTCGGCGCCCATCTCGCGCGCCTTGGCGAACGCGGCGAGAGTGTTCTCGGTGCGGGCGAGCGACGCGCCCCGGTGCCCCAACACGAGCGGTCGCCCGGCCATCGGCCCCAGCCTAGGGAGCCCGGACCGGAACACGTTCCACCTACGGTCGCAAAAGTCCTGCTCATACCCCTTGCCGCCGCGATTTCCCGCCATTAGCCTGCGAGCGCATTCTCGAAAGGTGTGCGGGACCGGTGGCGGGAATGTTTGTGATCGGGCGCACAAGCGACCGGCGACAAGCCGTGGCTATGCGACCCAACAGGGGGGAACGAAAGTGGCGTTGACCTGGATCCGAACCCACGATTGGGACGCCGAGGACTGGCGTGACAAGGCATCTTGTCGCGACACCAGCCCCGAGTTGTTCTTCCCGATCGGAACGACCGGCCTCGCGCTCGACCAAATCGACGCGGCGAAGCAGGTCTGCGACGAGTGCCCCGTGACGCACCAATGCCTGGAGTTCGCGCTCGCGACGAACCAGGAGGCCGGCGTCTGGGGCGGCACGACGGAAGACGAACGCCGCCGGCTGCGCAAGGGCCTCGACGTCGCGGGCACGTCGGCCACCCGCGGGGCCTGACACCCGACGAGTGCGGCGCCCCGCCCGCCCGCGCGCGTCACGGCGAGAGTTCTACCCGGGGCATCGCGACCGGTACGCGCACGCGCACCGAGGTGCCGTGATCGTCGTGCATCTCGATCGAGCCCTGTAGCTCGCTCGTCACCAGCGCTTGGACGATCGACAGACCGAGCCCGCGTGAGCTGTCGAGCGTGAACTCCTCCGGGAGCCCCATGCCGTTGTCGCGCACCTCGATCTCGACATGCCCGTCGGTGCGTGCGAGCGTCACCTCGACCAACGCATCGCTGACTCGCTGAGGGAACGCGTGATCGACCGCGTTCTGCATGAGCTCGTTGAGCACCACCGCGAGCGGCGTCGCGACCTCGCCGGGGAGCTCTCCGGCGTCGCCCTCGACCTTGAACCGGATGGTGTGCTCGGGAGTCGACGCCGTGTCCTCGACGAGCCGGGCGAGGGGGCGGACGATCTCGTTCAGCGAGACGACGTCGCCCGCCTCGCGTGACAGCGTCTCGTGCACGATCGCGATGGAACGGATCCGCCGCTCCGACTCGGCCAGCGCAGCCCGGGCCTCGGGCGACTGCAGCCGGCGGCCCTGCAAGCGCAAGAGCGAGGCAATCGTCTGGAGGTTGTTCTTCACCCGGTGATGGATCTCTCGGATGGTCGCATCCTTCGACAGCAGCAGCCGGTCACGACGCCGGAGGTCGCTGACGTCGCGCAACAGGACGAGCGCGCCGGCCGGCTGCTTCCGATCGATGAGCGGGAGCACGCGTACGAGTACGGACACATCGTCGCGCTCGATCTCTTCGGCGACCGGTAGGTGGAGCAGCATCGCGGTGCGAGCCGCGGTGTCGTCGAAACCGACGTCGATCAGCCGCTGCGACTGCGCGTACGCGTGGATGCCCATGCGGTGCAACGAGCTCACGGCGTTCGGGCTCGCGAACTTCACGCGGGTCTCGGCATCGATGACGATCACCCCGTCGCCGACGCGGGGCGCGCTCTCCATCTCGACCTCGTCGACGTCGAACGGGAAAGAGCCGTCGGCGATCATGCGCGCGAAGCGGTCGAAGACGTCGAAGTAGGTCCGCTCGAGCTCGCCCGACCGGCGGGCGAGCGTCATGGATTCCTCGCGCGTGACGAGGCCGATGAGCTGCTCGTCGCGGCGGACGGGGATGACCTGCACGCGGACCCGATCCTTGGCTCCGAGCGCGGCGGTGTCGCCGCGGACGATGTCGGCGGAGCGCCAGCAGCGCGCGTACAGCGGGCGCTCGACCTCGTCAACGACCGTGCCGACGAGGTCCTGCGGGTAGTTGGTCTGACCGGTAACCGGCCGCACTTGCGCGAGCACCACGAATCGATGGCCCTCCTCGCCGGTGATCGGCGCGAGCAGCAGGAGATCGGCGAACGAGAGGTCGGCCAGCGGGCGCCACGACGACGCCAGCCGCTCCATGTGTGCGAGATCCGCACCCGTGAGGGCAGTGCGCGCGAGTGCGAGATCGTCGAGAGTGCTCATGCGCGCGCGCCCGTGAAGAGGTATCGACCGATCGCCTCGAGACCCTCAACGTCACTGATGTCGCTCGAGAAGCTGGGAACCCGAGCGACGACGTCGGGTACGCGGGCGAGCTCTGCCCGCAATTCGGCCTCGCGCATGGCCACCACCGAGAAGTTCCGGTACGACTCCCCTACGGTCCGCAACACGCGGGCGGTGCGGGCGCGGTCGGCCAGTGCGGGCTCTCCCGTGTCGGCGAGTGCGTCGGCCAGCGGGCCGGCGTCGTCGATGCACGAACCCGCGGCCGACGCGCCCGCGGCGTCGCGCAGGTAGTCGGGCAGGGTCTTGTTCAGGACGAGCGCACCGAGATGGAAGTCGCGGGCGACGAGCGCCGAGCAGAATCGCTCGGCCTCGTGCAGGGGCGCGGCCTCGAGCGTGGTAACAACCGCGAATGTCGTGCGCTTGTCGTGCAACAGGCGCTCGACCGCCCGGGCCCGGGTCACGAAGCCCTCGTACATCGACTGGAAGTTCAAGAAGAACTCGGCGATGTCCTGCAGGAACTGGCTGCCGAGGATGCGGTCGGCCACCTGATAAAAGGGGCGGCTCGCAACGTTCAATACGCGCGTTCCACGCCGGCCGCCGACCCGGTACGGGAGCGTGATCCAGCGGAGGAGGCGCCCGCCGAAGAAATCGGCCATTCGCGCGGGCGCGTCGAGAAAGTCGATCGCGTTGCGCGTCGGCGGTGTGTCGACGACGATGAGGTCGTACTCGCCGGTCGCGTGAATGTCGAAGAGCCGCTCCATGGCGATGTAATCATGACTCTGCACGAACCGAGCGGTGAGATTCGTGTACAACCGGTTCTCGAGGATCCGGTACGCGGTCTCCTCGTCGGGGGCGTGGCGGAGCACGAGATCGTCCCAGGACTGCTTCGTGTCGAGCATCGCGGCCCAGAGCTCGCCGCGCGGCTCGATCCCCGCGGCCTTCAGTATCCCCGGCTCGACGCGGTGAGCCCGGTTGCCCAGGCCTTCGAGACCGAGCGCGGTCGCGAGCCGGCGGGCGGGGTCGATGGTCAGCACGAGCACCTTGCCGCCGAGCCGCACGGTGGCGCCGAGGGCGGTTGCCGCCGCGACCGAGGTCTTGCCGACTCCCCCCGACCCGCAGAAGACCGCGATTTCCTTCGCCGCGAGCAGCTGCTCCAGCGTGGTCGGCGGTTCGGGCTTCGCGCGGGCCGGGCTCACAACCCGAGCTCCGCGCCGAGTGCGTCGGCAACCATGCGCGTCACGCGCAGGCCGTGCGCGCGCACGAACAGGTAGGGAATGTAGAGCAGCGGAAGGTCGACGGAGCGCTGGAGGTATTCGAGATGCGCGGCCCGGGTGCGGCGCATCGAGACCGCCAGCCGAGCGGCGTCGAGCACCTCCGTCGCGCCGGCACCGACGCGCGCGGTCAGGAGCTGTGACGGGGCCGGCGCGCGCAACGCTTCGAAGGTCTCCTCGTCGGTTTGGGTGAACAGCTCGGGGAGCACGCGGTTCACGATGACGCTGCCGAGCGGCACTTTCACTTCGCGGCGGATGTTCGCGACGAGCTCGATGGTCTCGGCGACGGGCATCTCCTCCGGAGTCGTCACGACGTTCACGGCGGTGATCGAAGGATCGGCGAGCAGCTCGGACACCCACTGGGTCTGTGACCGCAGCGGCCCGACGTCCACGAGGTCGCGTATCGCGTCGGAGGCGCCCAGCTGAGCGACGATGTGACCCGTCGCGGACGCGTCGACGACCACGAGATCGAAATCGGCCCGCCCCTCGATCGACTCGCGCACCTCCCACGCGATCTTGCCGATCGTGAGGATCTCCTTCACGCCGGGCGCGGCAGTCGCGACGAAGTCGAGGACGTGCGCGAGCGGCCCCAGGCGCCCGATGACCGGTACGCGAAGATTCAGCTTCAGGTACTCCTGGAGTGACGCCTCGGTGTCCATGGCCATGGCGAGGATTCCCGGGTGGATCTCTTTCGGCGTGAACCCGACCGGCCCATGCTCGAACTGCGCGGGGACATCGCCCTTGGCGTCGACTTCGACGAGTAGCACCCGCTTGCCGATGTTCGACGCGAGCAGAGCGGCGGCGGCGGCGGTCGTGCTCTTGCCGACGCCACCCTTGCCCGTGAAGAGGAGAAGCCTCCGATCGAACAGCTCGGGCGACGGCCCGTTCACGATGTCCGCGCGCTAGCTCGCGCCGAAGCCGACCTTGCGGCCACCGGCATCGGCCGCAAGCTCGACGTAGGCGATCTTGTCGACGGGCACTCCGATGCGCCGGCCCTTCGTATCGGTGAGCCAGAGCAGCGAGTCGCCGTTCGACATCGCGCTCTCGATCGCGCCGGCGACGCTCTCGACCGTATCGTCGGTCTCGATCGTGAGCTCGCGGGCCGTGTACACCACGCCGATGCGTACTTCCATGGCCTGGACCCTAGCCGTCAGACGATCTTGAGCTGGGTTCGGTAAATGCGGGTGGGCGCCATCTCGACGTCGAGCTGTTCCGCCATCGCGGTGAACATCTTCGACGCGGGATCGTCCGGTCGGCTGACCACGATCGGCACACCGTTGTCGGCACCCGAGCGCAGCTCGGGAACGAGCGGGACCTGCCCGAGCAGCGGGACCTCGAGCCGGTCGGCGAGCTCCTGGCCCCCGCCCTCGCCGAAGAGGCGGTACTGGGTGCCGTGCTCGCACTCGAAGAAGGACATGTTCTCGATGACACCCACGACCGAGAGATTCACCTTGCGCGCCATGTACGCGGCGCGCTGCGCGACCTTTTGAGCGGCCGGCTGCGGCGTGGTGACGACGACGACTTCCGCGCGCGGCAGGAACTGTGCCATCGAGAGCGCGACGTCGCCGGTACCGGGCGGCATGTCGACGATGAGATAGTCGGGCTCGCCCCAGTGAACGTCGGTGAGGAACTGCTCGAGCGCCTTGTGCAGCATGGGCCCGCGCCACACCACCGGCTGGTCTTCGCGCGCGAAGAAACCCATCGAGATCAGCGTGACGCCGTTGGCCTCGGGCGGGACGATGACATCGTCGATCACCGTCGGGGGACGGTCGATGCCGAGCATGCGCGGCATCGAGAACCCCCAGACGTCGGCGTCGATAGCCGCGACCTTCCGGCCGCGCCGCGCCAGCGCCACGGCGAGGTTCGTCGTCACCGAGGACTTGCCCACGCCGCCTTTGCCCGACGAGATGGCGAGTATCCGGGTGTTCGCGTCCGTGAACGGGTTGGGGCGGTGCTCGGGACCAGAGCCATCGTGGCCGGGCTCGTGGGTGTGAGCCGCGCCACCGTGGAGCTGTTGGGCGAGCGCGGCGCGCTCCTGATCGGACATGACGTCGAGGTCGACCTCGACGTGGTCCACCCCTGCGAGCGGCGCCACGGCATCGGTCACGCGGCGAATGATCTCGGAGCGCAGCGGGCAGCCGGCGACGGTCAACGCCACCGTGACCTTGACAGTGCCACCCGTGATGTCCACCGCGCGCACCATGTTCAGTTCGACGATCGAGCGGTGAATCTCCGGGTCCTCGACCGGGCGCAGGGCTTCGAGCACCTGCTGCTCGCTCGGGGCCTCGGTTCCTGCCCCGGTGGGCGCGTCGCTGGGCATGGCAGGCCTCCGAGGAATTTCCACTACGGACGTAGGTACAATACCCAGCGTGGCGAACGACGATCTCACCGAAGACGAGTTCGGCGCCGCAGTCGCCGCAGTCACGAGCGCCTTCGGCGATCCGACCCGCCGAGACATCTACCTCTTCGTTCGTTCCTCGCCCCAAGGCGCCAAAGCGGCCGAGGTCGCCGAGCACTTCGACCTCCATCCGAACGTCGCCCGCCATCACCTCGAGAAGCTCGCCGCGCACAGCTACCTCGACGTCGAGCTCGAACGTCACGTCAGCGCGGGGCGTCCTTCGAAGCGCTACCGCGCGTCTACGAGCGACACGCACCTCTCCTTCCCACCCAAGCGTGACGACCTCCTCGCCACGCTGCTCGCGCGGGCGCTCGAACGGCTCCCCGTCGACGAGGCCCACGCACTCGCCGAGGAGGTCGGCTACGACTACGGCCGGTCGATCGCGGCTCGCATGGAGCCCACCGAAGGCCATCGCTCGGTCAAGGCGGCGGTCGCGTCGGTCGCCGACGCGCTGACCGCGCACGGGTTCGCAGCCCACGCCGAAGCGCGCCGCGGTGGCCTCACGCTCGTGTCCGAGCACTGCCCCTTCGGCGAGGCCGCCCAGCGGTGGCCGCACGTGCTCTGCGCCGTCGACACCGGCATGGTGCGCGGCATGCTCGAGGGTCTCTACGGCGAGACCCGCCCGCAGCTCACCGAGAGTCGCCCCGACGGTGACGAGCACTGCGTCACCCGCGTCTGAACGACGAGAAGCACGTGGCGTCGACGCGCGCGTACCTCGACCATGCCTCGACCTCGCCGTTACGGCCGGCCGCGCTCGACGCGATGCGTCCGTACCTCGAGTCACACTTCGGCGATCCCGGCCGTCTGCACGCGGAGGGCCGCACGACCCGAGTCGCGTTGGAGGCGGCCCGTGAACAGGTCGCCGAGTTCTTCGGTGCGCGAGCCCGGGAGGTGGTGTTCACGTCGTCGGGTACCGAGGCTGTCAACACCGCCGTCGCGGGGGCGATCGCGCGAGCGCCGGGACACGTCGTCACGACCGCGGTCGAGCACTCGTGCGCGCGCGACGCCGTCGCCCGGGCCGCGACCGACGTAACCGTCGTCGGGGTCGACCGTCTCGGACGCTTCGATACCGCGCGTGTGGTCGGCGCGGTGCGCTCCGACACGACACTCGTCAGCATCCAGCTCGCGAATCACGAGGTCGGTACTTTGCAACCCGCGGCGGAGGTGTGCGCCACGCTGCGGAGCCTCGATCGGCGTGTGCTCGTGCACGTCGATGCGTGCGCGGCCGCCGGCTATGCCGGGATCGACTTCGCCACCCTCGGCGCCGACCTCTGTTCGGTCACTGCGCACAAGTTCGGCGGGCCGCTCGGCGCAGGCGCGTTGCTGATCCGCCGCGGCCTGCGCGTGCCGCCGTTCATCGTCGGCGGCGCCCAGGAGCGCGCCCGGCGGGGTGGCGCCGAGAATGTCCCCGCGTGGATCGGGTTCGGCGCCGCGTGCGCTGACGTCGACCTCTCGTCGGAGACGGTGAAGCAGCGCTCGCTCGTCGACCGGGCCGCGGCCGCCGTCGGTGCGGTGCCCGAGATCGAGCGCTTCGGTGACGGATCGCTCCCGAACATCTTGTGTCTCGGCGTCGGCGGTGTCGAGGCCGAGCCGATCCTGCTCGCGCTCGATCAGCACGGAGTTGCCGTGCACTCGGGCTCGGCCTGCTCGTCGGAGACGCTCGAACCATCGCCCGTGTTGGAGGCGATGGGGGTCGCCGCCGACCGGTCGCTGCGAGTCTCGGTGGGCTGGTCGTCGACCGCGGCCGACGTCGACCGGTTCATCGAGGTTTTCCCGGGAATCGTGGAACGACTCAGGGGGTTACGGGGCTTATGACCGCAACCATTCGCCGGCTCAATCACGCGGTGCTGTACGTGCGCGACGCGCGCCGCGCGGCCGACTTCTACCGCGAGGCCTTCGGCTTCGAAGTCCTGGCCGACTACGGCGAGGGTGCGGCCGTGTTCATGCGCGCCGCGGGAACCGAGAACCATCACGATCTCGGCCTGTTCTCGCTCGGGCCGCAGGCTCCGCCGCCGCAACCGGGTCGGGTCGGCCTGTATCACCTTGCCTGGCAGGTCGACACGATGGCGGATCTCGCCGAGACACGCGACACGCTGATCCGGCTCGGATCACTCGTCGGCGAGAGCGACCACGGGGTGACGAAGTCGCTTTACGCCAAGGATCCCGATGGCAACGAGTTCGAGGTGATGTGGATGGTGCCACGCGAGGAGTGGGGGGCGATGGAGCATGAAGCCATCACCCGCCGGCTCGATCTCGCCGCGGAGCTCGCCAAGCATCCTTGACCGCGCGCGCTTTTCGGCGTGTTCACGAGGCAACCGGCCCGTAGGGGCGGTCGCCGCGCAACGTCACCCGGTGCATGAGCCGGCGCGACCCTTCGTAGTCGAAGACGCCGTAGTGCATCGTGGCGCGGTTGTCCCAGAAGGCCAGCGTACCGGGATGCCAGCGGTACCTGACCGTGAACTGCGGCTGGATCATGTGCTCGTACAGCAGCCGCAGCAGGCCATTCCCCTGCGGGCCCGGAAAACCCTTGAGGCCGACGGTGAACTGCGGGTTCACGAAGAGATTCGGTCGCCCGGATTCGGGATGAACGCGCACGACGGGATGCTCGACGGGCCAGAGACGATCGAGGTGACGGCCGTCCCAGTCCTTCCCGCCCCCCTCGGCGATCACCTCCGCGTAGTGCGGATCGAAGTGGATGGCGGTCAGTCGATCGCAGAGCTCACGCAGATCGGGCGCCAGCGCGTCGTACGCGGCACGGGTGGTGGTCCACATCGTGTCGCCACCGACCTCGGGGAGCTCGATCGCGTACAGCAACGATCCGGCCGGCGGCTTCGCCATGAAGGTGACATCGGTGTGCCAGAAGTCGACCCGGTCCTTGACGCTGTCGATCGGCAGCACGTTCGGGTGGCCGGGCAACGCGGGTTCAACCGGGTGACCCTCCGTGATCTCGCCGAACCGCCGCGCGAAGGCTTCGTGCTGATCGGGTGTGAGCTCTTGATCCGGGAAGAACAGGACCAGACGCTCGACCCACAATGTCCGGATCGCCGCGATCGTTTCGTCCGGCAGGTTCTGCGCGAGATCGACGCCACGAATCTCCGCGCCGATATCGGGCGTCAGCAAGGTGATGTCGAAGCCGGTCACGCCCAAGTCTTGCATGCCCTCGGCACCCGGGCGCCGGCGTGGCCGCTGAACGCCACCGGGTGCTAACCGGTACCGCCCAGCTGGGCGAGGTGGGCCGGAGTCAGGCAGGCGGCCGATCGCGCGTGCAGGTGTTCCAGTGGTGCCACGACGTCCCCGCTGCCCCCGATGAGGTTCGCGATCGCCTTGACGGCGTCGGGATCCCGGCGCGCCAGTGCATCGATGCAGGAGCGTTCCTTGCTGCTCAGTGTCACGTGCGCGTCGAAAGCCGACAGGCGCGCGATGCCGATGCAATCGAGCAGAAGCGACGCGAGATCGTGGGTGTCGTCGGCCGA
>DATJAA010000176.1:0-5490 GCA_035516815.1 Acidimicrobiia bacterium
CCGTCGCCGCGGCTGCGCAACACGCCCGACGACCAGCGCGTCTGGGAGGCGTTCGTCGAGGTAATGGGCGTACGCGTCGGTAACGAAGCCCAGGCCGAGGCGGGCCCGGCGCCCGTGGTTCCGCCGGGCGGAACGATCCGCGGCGCGATCGCGCAGATTGTGCGCCGGCGTGGCATCGATGCGGGCCACGACTGGTTCCAGGATCTGGGCGACGGTCAGCTCCTCGACATGTCGCAGTACAACCTCTTCCCGAACCTCACCGTGTTGGTGTTCGCCGACATGCTCCAGATCGTACGAGCCCGGCCGGGCTCGACACCGGACGACGCGTACATGGATGCGTTCTCGTTCTCGCGCGTCGCCCCCGCGGCGGGCGTCGGGCGATCCAAGCCGATCGACGTCGAGCTCTCGCCCGACGAAGAGCTGCCGATCGGGCTGATCCTTAACCAGGACTTTGCGAACTTCGCCCGCAGCCAACGAGGGCTGCACCAGCCCGGGTTCACCGAGCTACGCGTGTCGGCCACCGAGGAATGCCGGATCGTGAACCTGCACCGGAACCTCGAGGAATACCTCGGGATCACGCCGACCGAGGTTCGCACCCTCGGCCAAGAGTTTGGGAGCTGAAGACCCTCCACGGCCCTCACCGTGCCAACAGTTGGCACGCTCACACCCGCACACGCGACCTCACCCTCCCAACAGTTGGGGGGGTCGGGTTAGCTGATGACGCAGCGGGTGCCGGTGTAGATGGTGGGCATGCACTTGTTGCAGTGGATGCACAGCGAGTCGTGGTGGGGATCCTTCTGCATCTCGAGCAGGAGCTCGGGCTCGCGCAACAGCGCGCGACCGATCTGGACGAACGAGAAGCCGTCGGCCAGCGCCCGCGAGATCGTGTCGAGACGGTTGATCCCGCCGAGCAGGATGAGCGGCATCGAGAGCGCCTCGCGGAACTGGCGCGCGTAGGGAAGGAAGTACGCCTCCTCGAAGGGGTACTCCTTGAAGAACATGCCGCCGAAGACCTTGATCCCGCGCTTCAACACGCCGGGGAACATCTCCGCCATCTCCGCGATGGGGGCTTCGCCGCGAAAGAGGTACATCGGGTTCTCGAACGAGCTGCCGCCGGTGAGGGTGATCGCGTCGAGCGCGCCATCGGCTTCGAGCATGCGCGCGAACTCGATACTCTCGTTGAGCCAGAAACCGCCGCGCACTCCGTCGGCCATGTTGACCTTCGCGGTGACCGCGACATCCGAGCCGGTGGCGCCGCGCACCCCGCGTACGACTTCGCGCGCGAAACGCGCCCGGTTCACGAGGGACCCGCCGAACTCGTCTTGACGCCGATTCAACTTGGGTGACAGGAACGCGCTCAGCAAGTAGCCGTGCCCGATGTGTACCTCGATCGCATCGAAGCCCGCGTCTCGCAACACACCGGCGCCATGGGTGTACTGCTCGACGATCGTCGCGATCTCGGCGGCCGTCGCCGCGTTGGTACGCCGCATCCCGAGCGGGCTGAACACGCGCGACGGAGCGAGAGCCGGCGACTTCGTGCCCATGGGATTCGCAACCGGGCCGGCATGGCCGATCTGTGCGGCGATCGCCGCGCCTTCGGCGTGTACGGCATCGGTCAGCTCCCGTAGTCCCTGAGCTGCCTTGGGATCGTCGAGCACGATCTGGTGCCCGTCGGTCGTGCCGGCACGCGTCACCGCGCAGTACGCGACCGTCGTCATGCCGACGCCGCCGGCCGCGAACCGGCGGTGGAACTCGATCAGCTCGGGGGTGACGACGCGCTTGGGCGTCCGCCCTTCGAACGTCGCGGCCTTGATCACGCGGTTGCGGAGCTGGACGGGTCCGAGCGAGGCCGGACCAAAAGGATCGATCGCCACCATGCAGGGACCGTAGCGCCGACGCGGCAGAATGGCGCCCGTGGATCTCGAACAGTTCTACGACGCCGACCCGCGTCGCCGTCAGTCCGAGGAGCTCGAGTTCGGCAGCGACTGGGAAGATCGCGGTGCCCGCACCCAGGTGTCGTGGGTCGAAGCCACCGGCGAGCTCTACGCGATGCGCGACCCATTGGGCGGCCTCGCCGCGGACGTCATCGGCGACATGGCCGCCGAGCCGGTCGCCGATACGGACCTGAGCGTCGAGGTGCTCGGCGTCGTGCCGGGCCGCGAGGCGATCGCGGCCGTCATGAGCGGCTGGGATCGGGCAATGGCGTCGGGGGACAACAGCCTGGCGTGGGTCCGCGATCGTCTCAGCCACGCGTCGGCCGAGATGAACGATCCTCCCGCGCAACCCTCGCGCGACCTTCCGGCCGGCTGAGCGTCAAGCGTCAGGCGTCGCCGCCCTCCAGCCGGCGCGCGAGCTCGCGCCGTAGCACCTTCCCGACCTCACTTCGCGGCAGGGCGTCGACGCGATGGAACGCGACCGGGACCTTGTACGGGGCGAGATGCTCACGGCACACGTCGACCATCTCGGCGTCGCCGATCGCGGCCGCGGTCACGACGAACGCCACCGGGACCTCGCCGAGCCGCTCGTCCGGGATGCCGACGACGGCCGCGTCGGTGACGGCCGGGAGCAGACGGAGCACCTCCTCGACGTGCTCGGGAAAGACTTTGTTCCCGCCCCGGTTGATCACGTCGCCGGCGCGACCCTCGATCCACACGAAGCCGTCGTCGTCGACCCGCGCGAGGTCGCCGGTGTCGACGTACCCGTCGCGATCGACGCGCGACTCGGCGATGCCGACCGCGGTCGTCGGCGGCCGCACGAGCAACCGACCGACCGGCCCGGCGTCGCCCGGCGAGGGTGCGATCTTGATCGCCACTCCGGGATGCGGACGACCGACGGCGCCGAGCTTCTCCGGATGTTCGCGAGCGTCGGCCGCCGTCCACCCGATCACCTCGCCGATCTCGGCTTGCCCGTACCCGTTCAACACCACGACGCCGAACTTGTCCGCGAAGCGCCGCGCCTGCAACGGCGACAGCGGCGCGGTGATGCTGCGCACGTAACGCAGCGGCGACAGATCGACGACGTCGGGATCGTCGGAGAGCATCGCCATCGCGGCCGGAGGCAGCACCGTCGAGCGGATCGCGAAGCGATCGACGAGCTCTGCGAAGATCCGCGGCTCGAACCGGTCCATGACGACGATCTCGGCCCCGGCCCGCAGGCCGAACAAGACGTTGTAGATGCCGGCGTTGAGCGCCAGGGAGACGGGGACGAGGTTGGGAGCGGGCTGACGGTCGCGGTTGCCGGCCGGACCACCCCGCAGCGGCGCCAGCACGCGATCGAGCAGTTCGAGGTAGCTCGCGTGCGTGTGCAGCACAGGCTTTGGCGCGCCCGTGGTACCCGAGGTCCACGTCACGAACGCCACGGCCGCGTCGTACGTCGCCGGATCGGGCAGGACCTCGAGCCGCGCGCTCGTGAGCATCGCGGCCGGGCGGGTCGTCTCCAACACCAGCGCGCGCTCGAAGGCCGGAGCGCGCGAATTGACCGGGACGAAGACCGCGTCCGCGAGCCAGACCCCGAACATCGCGGTGATCACGCCGGGCCCGTTCGGGAGCTGAACCGCGACCGCGTGGCCGGGCCGGACGCCGGCGGCGCGCAGACGAGCGGCGAGCGATTCTGCCGCCGCCCGGGATTGCGCGCCGGTGAGCGACTCCGCCGGACCGTGCAGGAGGGGCTCCGCGGCCCCTCGCGGGTGTTCGAAGAGCAGCGCTGCGAGAGTCACCTGCCTGACCTGCCCTTTCTCCCGGGACGGGGCCAGAATCCGGCGCTGACCCACTCCGGGTGATGACCGCCGGCCCTGTCCGGGTATCCGCGCGCCGAGCGCGTAGGCTGGGAGGACAGCTGCGTGAGCGAAATCGGCGTCGCACCGCCATTCTTTCACGGTCGGCTGCCGAGACTTTCGATCATCTTGCGAGCGCGCGCCGGGGGGCCCTGCGCTCTCGCCGCCGGATGAGGAGACGACGATGGCAACTCGACGAACGACATCGAGCAAGCGGGAGCGTGAACGGTCGAAGCAGGCGAAGGCCGCGGCGAAGCGCGAGCGTCGCCAGGACCGCTCCGACGAAGACGAGACCGGCACGGTTGCGTTCGACGAGAACTCGGCGACCACCGAGGAGCTGATCGAGCGCATCGCGGCGATGCACGAGCAGTTCGACGCAGGTGAGATCACCTTCGAGGTGTTCGACGAGGAGAAGACCGAGCTGATGGCGCTCCTCACTGCGCGGCTATCGGAATAGGCTCACCTCCGCCACTACCAACCGAAGGCCGCCGGCCGCGTCAGGAAGATCGTGAACCAGTCGCTTGCCGGCCTCGCGCCGCGTTCCGAAGACCTCGACCCCGCGCTCCCGGGTCCCGACTCCGCGACCAGGGCTCCCGACAAGCTCAACCTGCGGTCGTCGCTCGCGTTCTTCGCGCTCCATCTCCTCCCCTTCCTCGCGATCTTCACCGGGGTCACCCGCACGGCGCTGATCCTCGGAATGGCGACGCTGACGGTCCGGATGTTCTTCATCACCGCGGGCTATCACCGCTACTTCTCGCACAAGGCCTATCGCCTGAACCGGTTCTGGCAATTCGTGTTCGCCTTCGGCGGCACTACCGCCTCGCAGAAGGGGCCGTTGTGGTGGGCGGCCCACCATCGCAACCATCACCGGTTCTCCGACACCGAGCGCGATGTGCACTCACCAAAACGCGGCTTCTGGTGGAGCCACGTGGGTTGGATCCTCTGCGACCGTTACAACGCGGTCGATCACGCACAGATCCGCGACCTCGAGAAGTATCCCGAGCTGCGCTTCATCAACCGGCACGACTGGATCGGTCCGTGGGCACTGGGCTTGACGTGCTTCCTCATCGGTGGCTGGAGCGGCCTCCTCATCGGCTTCTTCGCTTCGACGGTGGTGCTGTGGCACGTCACGTTCACCGTGAATTCGGTGGCTCACGTGTTCGGCCGCCGTGCGTACGACACCGACGACACCAGCCGCAACACGCTGCTCGTCGCGCTCGCAACCGGGGGCGAAGGCTGGCACAACAACCACCACCGGTACCCGTGGGCGGCTCGGCAGGGATTCCGTTGGTGGCAGATCGACACGACCTACTACGTGCTGCGCGCGATGAGCTGGGTCGGAATCGTGCGCGACCTACGCCCGGTTCCGCTCGCCGTCATCGACGAAGCGCGCGCCGCCAAGGCTCGAGGTCGAGGTTCGGATACTTCTCCGTAGTCGCGTCGATGAGCGCGGGAGTCCACACCGGATGTCCCGGCGCCGGGAATCCGAACAGCTCGAGCTCGCGCGGGGTCGCGCCCTCGACGAACTGGACCCAGGCCGGGTGCGTGGCGTGCGACTGGACGGAGTGATACCCGATCCAGTCCTGACCGGCGACCTTGTAGCTGACGTTCAGCAGGTAGCGGTGAGTCCCCGCGCGCGTCAGGTCGACGCCGCGATGGAACACGTCGGGCCGGTACACGAGCAGCGACCCGCGTGGTCCGATCGCCGCGTGCTCGTG
>DATJAA010000177.1:0-8757 GCA_035516815.1 Acidimicrobiia bacterium
AGCATCGGCCAGAGGTAGCGCTGCTTCTGCGCATCGTTGCCGAGCGCGACGATGATGGGCCCGCAATGTCCGATGCCGATGGGATTGAGCGGCTTCGTCACGCCGGCGCCGCGCATCTCCCCTTCGATGATCAGCTGCAGCGCGGGATCGGCGTCGAGCCCATACGGACGCGGCCAGTGCGGAACGACGTACCCCGCGTCGACGAGCTCGCGCGCCGTCGGCGCGGGGTGCTCAGTGAACCAGCGCCGTACCTCGACGCGGCGCGGGTCGTCTTCGGCGGGCAGGTCGACGTCCATGCCTCAGTCTCGCATTGCCCGCGCTCGCGCGGCCTGCTCAACTAGGCCCTCATGGCCTGGAACATCGCAGATCTCACCGAGCACATCATCGACGCGGTTCCCGATCGGGTCGCGCTCATCGTCGCCGACGAGCCCCGTACCTACGCCCAGCTCGAAGAACGCGCGAACCGGCTGGCGCACCACCTCCAGGCCCAGGGCATCGGACGCGGCGATCACGTCGGCATCTACGGGATGAACAGTCACGCCTTCGTCGAGACGATCCTCGCGGCTTACAAACTGCGTGCCGTTCCGGTCAACGTCAACTACCGCTACGTGGAGGCCGAGCTCAGCTACCTCTTCGACAACGCCGACCTCGTCGCCCTGGTTCACGACGCCCAGTTCACCCCGCGCATCGCGGCTGTGCGTGATTCGCTGCCCCTGCTGCGTCACCTGGTCGCCATCGACGACGGCTCCGGCATCGACCCCTCCGCGATCGGGTCCGGCGACTACGAGCAGGCGCTCGCCGCCGCGAGCCCCGTCCGCGACTTCGGCGAGCGCTCCGACGACGACATCTACATCCTTTACACCGGTGGCACGACCGGCATGCCCAAAGGTGTCGTCTGGCGGCAGGAAGACGTGCTGTGCGTTCTCGGCGGTCTCGTCAACTTCGAGACGGGCGTTCGGGTGACCGACGAGTGGGAGTTCGCGAAGGCCGCGGCGGACGCGCCTCCGGAAGCGGGATTCGGCGTCGTCATCGCACCACTCATGCACGGCGCCGCGCAATGGGGAACGATCAACGGACTGATCAACGGCCGTACCACGGTGCTCACTCCGAAGTTCGACGCACACGATGTATGGCGCGCCGTCGAGAGGTACCGGATCCCGACGTTGAGCATCACGGGCGACGCGATGGGCCGGCCGCTCATCGAGGCGCTCGACGAAGGCGACTACGACGCGTCGTCGCTCGTCGCGGTCGCGTCGACCGCGGCCGTCTTCAGCGCGACCGTCAAGGCGCAGTTCCACGAGCGATTCCCGAATCTCGTCATCGCCGACGCGGTCGGGTCCACCGAGACCGGATACAACGGCGTGCGTGTCATCATGAAGGGCGGCGACGAGCGTCCGGGCCTTCCTACCGTGAAGATGGGTCCCGACACCGTCGTGCTCGACGACGACATGCAGATCGTCGAGGCCGGTTCGGGCGTGGTGGGCCGAATGGCTCGCGGCGGCAACGTTCCGCTGCGCTACCACAAGGATCCGGAGAAGTCCGCCGCGACGTTCGTCATGGTGAACGGTCGCCGGTACTCCGTGTCGGGCGACTCGGCGATCGTCGAGGCCGATGGCACGATGACCTTGCTCGGACGCGGGTCGGTCTGCATCAACTCCGGCGGCGAGAAGATCTACCCCGAAGAGGTCGAAGCCGCGTTGAAGGCGCATGAAGCGGTGTTCGACGTCGTCGTCGTCGGCGTCCCGGACGAGCGCTGGGGTGAGCGGGTCGCCGCGGTCATCGAGGTTCGTCCCGGTCAGTCGGTAACGCTCGACGAGCTCGGCGCGCACGCTCGAAAGCTCGTCGCGGGCTACAAGGTGCCGCGGGAGCTGCACCTCGTCGACAAGATCGAGCGGTCGCCGAGCGGCAAGCCCGACTACCCGTGGGCAAAGCGCGTCGCGACGGGCTCTAGTTCTTGAGCTCCACGATGACCTCGTAGTACGGCGCGTCACCCGTGTTCACCGCGGTCTCGATGCCGCCTTTCGGGACGTGTGTGACCATACCGGGGATCACCGCCGCCTCGAAGTACTCGCGGTAGGGACTCATCGTGTCGGGCTCGGGCTCGACGGCGATCCGGTCGCCCTGCACTTGGATCAGGAGGTGGTCCAGGTCGTGGCGGTGCACCGCGCTCCGTTCGCCCGGCGCGAGCCTGAGAACCCAGACGCGCACGCGGTGGTCCTCGAAGACGATCTTGGTGCCGACTCCGCCGAGCTCGCGTTCCATGCGGGCATTCTCCATCAGCCGTCGCTCCGCCGACCTCCTCGGGCCGGCTCGGCCCGGGCCCGAGCGGCGGGAAGATTGGAACGTGTTCTAAAATCGACGGAATGTCCTCCCGTCGTTTCCCCTTCCCGATCCCGTTCGGCTGGTACCAGGTCGCGTTCCCGGGCGACCTCGCTCCGGGCGAGGTGACGGCAGCGGAGTACTGGAACCGTGAGCTCGTCCTGTGGCGCGACGCCGGCGGTGAATTCCATCTGCAGGACGCGTACTGCCCGCACCTCGGCGCGCACCTCGCCTACGGCGGGTCCGTCGACGGTGATCTGCTCACGTGCCCGTTCCACGGTTGGAAGTTCGACGGCACCGGTGCATGCTCGAACATCCCGTACAGTCAGCGCACGAACCGCAAGGCGCGCGTCCGCACCTATCCGGTGGTCGAGCGCAACGGCTTCGTGCTGGCCTGGTACCACCCGTACGCGGAACCGCCGACGTGGGAGATCCCGGTCATCCAGGAGATCGGTGATCCGGCGTGGAGCGACTTCTACTCGTCGTCCTACGTGATCCGCACGATTCCCCAGGAGATGTCGGAGAACGGCGCCGATCCTGCGCACTTCCAGTTCGTGCACGGTACCGACACCGTCGCGGAGCTGGAGGAGTACGACACCGAAGGGCCGTGCTCGGTGATGCTCTCGAAGCAGGCGTACGTGACGCCGCGAGGTGTCACCGAAGGCCGTATCGACGTTTACAACTACGGGCCCGGTTTCTCGAAGGTCTGGTTCAGCGGGATCGTCGACGCGATCAACATCGCGACGACGACTCCGATCGACGAGGAGTCCACGCAGGTACGGTTCAACTTCCTTGTGCGCAAGTTCGACGACGAGAAACTCACTTCGACCGTCGCCGACGCGTTTGTGAAGGAGATCAACAAGCAGGTGCAAGAGGACCGACCGATCTGGGAGCACAAGAGCTTCCTGCCTTCGCCCGCGCTCGCCGACACCGACGGGCCGATTCTCAAATTCCGCAAGTGGTACAGCCAGTTCTACGCCGAGCCGTACGAGATCCGGACGTGACCTGACTGTTCGCGTCTCGCGTGAGAGTCCGCGGTCGCGAATTGGTCGCGAACGCAGGACGAGCGCCGCGAGCTGGGCGTCGTCGTCGTGTTCGTGACATGCGGCTGGAGCGATCGAGCGTGATCCCGATTTTTGCGTGGCCGAGCCGTTCAGAGCTCCTCGGTGCCTCGGTTCAGGGTTCGGGCAGAGTGCCGGTTCGGACGACGTGGTCGGTGACGGTGTGGGACTTCTAGACCTCGAAACAAATGTGCCGCTCTACTACGAAGACATCCACGGGGACGCGCCCCGCACCATCCGAACTCCCGAAGCAACACTCGTCTCGACCCCGGCGCCACGCCCGGAGCGACCCGAGTAGACGAATGGGTCCTTCGCCTCTATTGCCGCGATGCACCGGGGACGAGGCTGCACGTTCCAAGACTCACGAACCAAGACTCACGAATCACAAAACCAGCTGGTGGAGCCTCCTTCTCAATCGCGCTCTCCCTTCGCTTCCCCCCCCGGGGTGTGAGGAGAGGTGCGGTGCGGGGTGAATGGAACACATGCCCCGCACCGCACGCGCGTTCTTCGCACCATTCAAGGATCGGTGATGGCACGAATCGTTGTTCCCCGCTCACCCTCACCCACCCGGCTCGACCAGTCGCGGGGGCTGCGCGCGCTGCAACTTGCGGCCTTGCTCGCCGGGACGGCCCTGGTGTTCAGCATCGTGGTCGCGGCGCTGTTCGTCGGAGCGGTCATCACGACCTACCGATGACGCGTCCTTGTGCTGATCGTCGCTTGTCTGGTGGTCGGGAGTGCCTTCTGTTCCGGTCGAGTGTCCCGCGACCTCGGAGACAATGACGATCTCGGAGACACCGATCGCATGAGACTGAGCTTTGAAGGTGGGCCCTTAGACGAGCGCGTCGTCAGTTCCCGCGTCGACAATCTGCCGGCAGCCGGTTCCTGCGTCCTGGCGAGGATCGTCACGCGGGGAAGCGACCCGTTGTCGAGGCTCAGTCCGGCGTGACGGCGAAGAGCGTCCGAAGCTTCTCGATCGTGGCTTGCTCGTCGGGGTTCACCGTCTTGGCCGATTGCGCGACGGCTTCGGCGATCGCGACGAACCACGCGGCTACTTGCGCAGCCTCATCGGGTGGCAGTTTCTTCAGCGCGGCCGCGGCCGGTTCGAGGTCGTGCAACACGCTCTCGATCGCAGCCTGCGGGGTCGGCCCTCGCCGCTCCTTCATTTCGGCACGCGCCTCCTTCGTGTTGGCCTCGGCGACGATATGCCCGATCAGCTCGTTGGCGACCCCGCGCTCACCCGGCTTCGAGATCGACCGTGCGCTCGCGCTCGCTTCCTTCATCATCGAGATCGGACCGTGCTCGCCGGCGAAGAAGACCGCAGCCGTGACGAGCAGCGGCGCATCGGTCAGGGCATGCCACTCGGTCTCGGTGAACGCGGACTTGTCTGTCATCGGGTGTTCCTCCATCGGTTCCGTTGCACCGCCCGCCGCGGCGCCTGCGTCACTTCGGCCGGGCGCAGCATGGCACGTGGCTAGGCCATGTCAACTCGCTCGCCTGACAGCGAGCCCCATGGATGCGCCCTACCTGCCGCTGTCCGATCGTGTGGTCATCCCGGATCGGGCAAGCTGATGGGCGGTAGCCGGCGCGGCGCGAAGGAGGTGACGCGATGCGCGAACCCGGGTCAATGGATATTGCGAAGCCGCGTCTTCGGGGCGTGTCCCACGAGATCGCCGCGCTGATTTTCCCGATCCTTGGTGTCGCACTCGTCTTCGTGGCACATACGAACGCCGTACGATGGGCGGCCCTCGTTTACACCGTCGGCGTCACCACGATGTACGCGACGAGCGCCTGCTACCACCGCGGACACTGGTCCGAGGGCACACGATTGCGTCTGCGTCGCCTCGACCATTCGATGATCATGGTCGCGATCGCAGCGACCTACACCCCGATCGCGGTCGCGGCGCTCGACGCTCGCAGTGCCGGCATCATCCTCGCGGTCGTATGGTCGCTCGCGGCCGTAGGCCTCATCGCCCAAGTACTCTGGCTGCACGCACCTCGATGGCTGAGCGCGGCTCTCTACATCGCAATCGGTTGGACCGCGCTCGCGTTCTCGCCGACGCTGTGGCGCGAGCTTGGCGTCGCCTCGATCTCGCTGCTCGTACTCGGCGGAATCGTCTACTCGGTCGGCGCCGTCGTGTACTCGACACGCCGACCGAACCCCGCCCCGGCCGTCTTTGGCTTCCACGAGGTCTTCCATGCGCTCGTCATCGCCGCCGGGCTCATCTTCTACGCGGCGATCGCCCGAGTCGTCATCACTGCCTGACCCGAGCTCCGCCGCATATCGGTCGATGCGGACGGCCTGGCGCGGGCGGTCTCTCGGTTCAAGCGGCCCTCGAGGCATGCCGATCCATTGGCCATGTCCCGACCGGTACTGGTCGTCATCGGGCCTTCGGCGAGCGGGAAGTCGGCGGCTGTGCGCGAGCTGCATCAGCGCGGCGTGGTGCACGTGCACCCGACGTGGACGACGAGACCACGGCGGCCCGACGAGAGCGACGGCACCCTGGAGCACCGCTTCGTCAGTGATGCGGTCTTCGACGAGCTCGATGCGGCGGGATTCTTTCTCGGGACGGTCACGTTGCCGGGCCTTCCGTACCGCTACGCACTGCCGAGGGTGACACTGCGCGGCGACCGGCCGGTCGACACGATCATGGCGCGCGCTCCTTTCGTCGCGCTTCTCGCGCCGCACTTGCCGGAGCAGGTCGTGTACGAGATCGAGGACACGCCGGAGCGTGCGCGGGAGCGACTCGTCGCGCGCGGGAGCGACGCGCAAGAGATCGACGCGCGCCTCGCGGGGCACCGGGGCGAGCTCGAAGCCGGCCGTGCGCTCGCGGCGCGATGCTTCGTCAACGACGGCACGCTCGACGAGCTCGTCGGAGCGATCACCGAGGCGCTGTGCGTCGACCTGCTCGCGCCCGCTCCGCGACGCGAGGTGCGGTCAGCGTGAGCTCGCAGCCACCGCCCGGCTGGAGGTCACCCCTTGATTCGCAACCGCCGGCGCCTCGGCGGAACTTCACTCTGTTCGCGCTGGCCGCGATTGCCGTGCTCGTCGTCGCGGGAGGTGTCCGCGCCGTCCCACCCGGACTCGCCGTGCTGCTCATCGCGGCTCTGGTCGTTGTCATGACCTTTCTTGGCAAGCGCGACGACCGCGCGCGTCGCGAGGCGGAGCTCCGGCAGTGGTACGTGCAGAGGCCGAATGCCGAGCACTGGGAGCCGCCGCCTTCCTTGGCGGACTCGCGGAAAACCGGCTGGTCGGTCGCGGGAACCGTGCTCGCCGCGATCGCCGCCATCGGCGGGCTGGCGATCCTGGGCATGGTCGTCGTGCTGTTCGTCGCTTTGTCGTCAGGCAACTTCAAGCTCGGAAACAAGTGAGGCCGGGATGCGTCGTCTCCGCTTGATCTTCTTGCTGGCCCGTCCGGCGGTCGTGATCCTCGTCGGGATGTTCGCAGCCGTAGGGCTCGCGCAGGCCGGCCGTCCCAACGATGGTGCGCTGCTCGCCAAGACGCTGACTGCTGTGGTCGCGTCCTTGTTGTTTGCCGTCGCGGTCAATGATCTCGCCGACGAGCGCATCGACCGCGTGAATCTCCCCAATGACGCCCGCAGGCCGCTTGTCGCGGGTACCGGAACCCGTAGGGAGATGATCATCGTCGCGAGCACCTCCGCCGTCGTCGCATTCGGTGTGAGCCTCCTGCTGCATTGGCCCGCGCCGCTGATCGTCGCCGGAGGGCTGGCGTTCACGGCCGCGTACTCGCTGCGCCCGGTGCGCATCGCCGACCGCGGGGTCATCGCTCCGATGCTGTTACCCGCAGGGTACGTAGCGGTGCCGTATCTGCTCGGGATTCTCGCCGTGCGAGGTTCTGTCGGCCGCACCGATCTCCTCGTGCTCGCGGGTTTGTACGCCGGGTTCATCGGCCGCATCGTGCTCAAGGACTTCCGTGACGTGCGCGGCGACGCCTTGTTCGGGAAACGCACCTTCCTCGTGCGGCACGGGCGCCGGGCAACGTGCCGGCTGAGCGCGGCGTTCCTCGTCGTCGGCGTCTCGGTGCTGCCGTTCGTGCGACAGCCCTCGGTCGCGCTCATCACCGGGTACGCCGCGTACCTCGCGGTCACGCTCGGATTGCTACGCGCGCTCGCGCGGTCCTCAAGTGCTCGCCGCGACTCCGCGCTCATTGCCGCGATCGCCATCGTCGGGCGCGGCATGCTCGTGACGCTCTACGCGCATTTCGCGATGCTCGCCGCGCATTGGTCGGTCGCCGCGGCCTCGGCCGTGATCGTCGCGCTCACAGTCATCGTCGTCGGTATGGCTTTCGACGTGCTGCGCGCAGGGCCGATCACCGACAGCTTCGTGCCGCGTGCGTTCACCGCCGAGGATGCGCCCGACAACGAGCCGGCCGCCGGGCCGTCGTAGGCACGCGCGCCAGGCCACTGTCTACGCGCTTCGGTTCATCATCCTTTGTGTTCACGCCGCCGTGACCTTGCTTCGTCCTTGAGCCGGTCGCGCAGTTGGTCCATCTCCTCACGATGCCGCGTTCGCAGGTCGAGAATCTCGTTCTTCCAACGTCGACGAAACTCGTGCGCCTCGTCGTGGAAGCGTTCCCAGGCCGCCTGCCGGCTGACACCGACCGTCGCGCCGATCGTCTCCCACGTTGCCCCACTCGTCGTGGCCTCGCCGACGAGGCGCGCCTCCCAGGTGGAGAGCAGCGCCGCGAGCGCTCGCGTCGCACCGAGGGCGACGAGAGGATCGGGATCGGAGAGTGCCGTCTCCCAGGTCGCCGTCATCAACGGGGGAACGGGCCGCGGTTCGAGGGTATCCGTCACTTCGTCAAGGCTATCTTGACGAATGCGCGAGTGTCAAGGTGGTCCTGACGGGGAGCCGAGCACGCCGGTCAATCGGGTCCCCAGATCTCCTTCCACATTTCCCCGTCGCGGCGGAAGCTCGGGATGTGTCCGAGGGTCCGGACGAGTTCGGCGTCGTCGCCCAGGGTCGGCCGCCAAGCGGAACCTTCGGTCAGGAGCACGCCGACGGCGGCCACACTGGCTCCGGCGGTACGCAAGAGTCGAAGTGACGCTCGTATCGATCCGCCAGTGGCGATGACATCGTCGACGACGACAACGCGCCGACCTGCGACGGCGCTGATTCGGGCCCGGTCGAGCAGCAGGCGTTGGCCTCCGCTGGTCGTGATCGACTCCAGGGTCTCGGCGAGCGCGTCGGCGAGATGGACCTTGGGAGTCTTCTGCAAGATGAGATAGTCGTCGAGGCCGAGTGCGCGGCTGACCTCGATCGCGACCGGGATCCCGAGCGTTGCCGCGCCGACGACCACATCTGGTCTTGCGGTACGCAGGAGCTCCGCGAGATCGGACCCGGCTCGCTCCATGAACT
>DATJAA010000178.1:0-3298 GCA_035516815.1 Acidimicrobiia bacterium
GATCTTGGCGCCGGAGCGCTTCACCCACTCCTGCATGGCGACGAGCTCGCCGTGGAGCCGGCGGAGCTCGCGCTGGTACTCCTTGTTCCTCATCTTCGGCTGAACCCCAGACTCCGCTGCGGCCGCCGGAGTTCCCTCCGCCGCGACGTGGTCCGACTCGATAGCTCCGATCTCCGCCTGCGCTTGATGTTCATCCTTGTGCTTGGACTTCGTCTTCTCGATCTTCTTCGTCATTCCCTTCACCTCCCGAGGTCGAGGATCTCGCGCATGGCGGTGCTCAGCCGGCGGTTGTGGTGAGACCCCGCGCCGGTGTGACCGCGCGCTGCACGTCGACCGCCGCGGCCTTCGGCGCCCGACGGCGACGCATCCATTTGCTGGTCTCGACCACCAGTGGGAGGACGAGCGCGAGCCCGATACTGGCCCGCCACTGCGGGCCAGTGAGCGCGGTGGTCATCAGCCCGCGCTGCAGACTCGGGAGCATCGTCGCGAGCGCGACGAGCGCGACAGGTACCAGCGCGACTGCGAGCGCCTTGAGGATCGGCGCCGCGAACCCGCTCGCGGGATCACGGCGGTTCGTCAGCGCGTTGAAGACCGTTCCGAGACCCATCACAACGAAGGTCATCGTCATCGAGGCGCTGGCGTGGGTCGTGCTCGGCTTGTCGGGCCCCCAGACGAGTGGAACCAGCGCACACAAGAACAACACGGCGCCGTAGACGATCCACCATGACACCGCGGCGCGGTTCGTGATCGGGAGCTTGGGATCGCGCGGAGGCCGGTGCATCACGTCGGGGTCGCCCGGATCGATCGCGATGACGACGACGCCCGCCGCGGTAACGAAAAACAGCAGATACAACACCATCACCGGCGTCAGCGCGACGCCCTCGTTGATGTTGAACGCGGTCGCAGCAACGAACAACATCACGAGAGCCAACAGCTGCGTCATCTGATAACGCACGTACGACACGACCTTGTCGTATACCCGGCGTCCGATCTCGACCGCGTGCACGAGTGTTCCGAAGTTGTCGTCGGTGAGGATCATGCGCGCCGCCTGCTTGGTGACCTCGCTGCCGGAGCCCATCGCAACGCCGATGTCGGCCTGCTTCAGAGCGGCGGCGTCATTCACGGCGTCGCCCGTCATCGCGACGATCAGCCCGGCTTCTTGCATCACGCGCGCGAGGCGAAGCTTGTCTTCGGGGGACACGCGCCCGAATACGTGAAGCTCCGGAAGTCGCCGCCCGAGTTCCACGTCCGACAGTGCCTTGAGCTCGCTCCCGCTGATCGAACCGGGACCGAGTCCGAGCGTTTCGCCGATGGCCCGGGCCGTGACGGCATGATCGCCGGTGATCATGCGAACGTCGATGCCGGCGCCCAGTGCGGTCTGGACCGCGTCCTTGGCCTCGGCGCGCAACGGGTCGATGATCCCGACCATGCCGACGAAGTCGAGATCCTGTGTGAGCGACATTTGGTCGGTGTTCATCGCCGTCAACTCGCTGTCGTCGACGAAGCGGGCCGCGAACGCGAGCACGCGGAGTCCTTGCTCACCCATGCGCTCGTTCGCCGCGTCGATGTCGGCCCGCGCTTCGGCGATAGGCACCTGTGAGCCGCTCATCGGCCCACCGGCGCGTGCGCAGCGTGCGAGCACGACGTCGGGCCCACCCTTCACGAGCTGGATGCACCGATCGGTTCCCTCGACCTCCAGGCGGTGGAAGGTCGCCATGAACTTGTAGTCGGAATCGAAGGGCACTTCGGCGAGTCGGGGATACGCCCGGCGGGTCGCGTCGGCGTCGACACCGAGCTTGGCCGCCAAGACGACGAGCGCGGCTTCGGTCGGGTCGCCGACCACGCTGCCGTCATCGGCGACAGTCGCGTCGCTGTCGAGGACCACTCCCAACGCGAGCCGGGTGAAGTCCGGAACGGCGACACCGGCGACGGATGTGATCGCACCCGTCTTGCGATATCCCTCCCCCTCGACGTTGAACCACGCGCCGTCGGCGTAGATGACCGACACCATCATCTCGTTCATCGTCAATGTGCCGGTCTTGTCGGTATTGATCGCGCTCGTCGCGCCGAGCGTCTCCACGTCGGTGAGGTTCTTCACGACCGCCTTGGCGTCGGCGAGCTGCTTGGCGCCGTAGGACAAGAGACCCGATACGAACGCCGGCATTCCGGTAGGGATCGCGGAGATCGCCATCGCCGTGCCGAGCAGCAGCAACTCGCTCGCGTCAGTGCCGCGCGCCAGGCCGACGACGAAGATGAACGCGACCGCGGTCCACGCGATGACGCCGAGCACCTTGGTGAGCGATCCCAGTTCCTTCTGCAACGGTGATCGCGTGCGCGTCACCGACGTCAACATCGTCGCGATCTGACCCATCTGGGTTTGCATGCCGGTCGCGGTGACGACCACACTGCCGGTCCCGCGGGTCACGGCGGTGTTCTGGAACAGCATGTCGGATCGATCACCGACCGGCACGTCCTGACCATTCAAGGTCCTGACGTCCTTCGCGACCGGCGCGCTCTCGCCGGTAAGTGCAGCTTCTTGGGTCTCGAGCGTCGCCGAGTGGAGAAGTCGTCCGTCGGCGGGGATGATGTCTCCGGCTTCGACCTGCAGGATGTCGCCCGGGACCACGTCGACCGCGGGAACGAGCACGAGCGTGCCGTCCCGTAGCACCTTCGCTTGCGGTACCTGGAGATTCGACAGCGCGTCGACACTCGCGCGCGCTTTCAGCTCCTGGCGCGAGCCGAGAACAAGGTTGAGAACGATCAGGAACGCGACCATGATCCCGGTCGAGACCTCGCCGATCGCGAAGCTGACCACGGCGACCGCGACGAGCATGATGTTCATCGGATCCCGCAGCTGTTGCAGCGCAATCGCCCACACCGACGGCGGCTTCTCCGCCGTGATCTGGTTCGGGCCGTACTTCGTCCGGCGCGCCGCCGCCTCGACGCTCGTGAGTCCCTGTGCGGCGTCCACCGTCAACGCCGCCGCCGTGTCTTCCGGCGAACGCGCGTACCAGTCAACCACGTCCGGCGTCGGCGCGGTGGTGGTCATGGCTCCTCCTGCACTCGATCTGCCGTCGCGACCGTGTGGAGTGAGCTCTACGCGACTTCCCGGCCGCCGTAGCGGGCCAGCGCATAGAACGTGAGAACGAACATCCCGACGTAGGTCAGCGACCAAACCGGGTAGTACGGCATCCACGCCATGGCACTCACGGCACCGATGGTCGCCGCGATGAACCCGACCCAACGCGCTACTTGCGAACGGGCGAGGATCATCACACTCGAGATCACCAACACGACC
>DATJAA010000179.1:0-2289 GCA_035516815.1 Acidimicrobiia bacterium
CCTGACGCCCCTCTTCCTGGGAGCCACCACTCGGGCCAAGGACCGCGCGATGCAATCGAGCCTGAGTAACGCGACGACCGGGGCGAAGAGCCTCTATCTCGCCAAGGCCGACTACACGACGGCAACCCCGGCGAGCATGACCGCGGAGACCGGCGGGATCACATTCATTGCGGCCACGGTGGCGCCGATCGGTTCGAACACGGTATCCGTGTTCCCACTGAGCACGACGCAGCTCGTCCTCAGTGGTCAGTCGAAGTCGGGAACGTGCTTCTACGTCCTCGACGACGAGTCGAACGGCGGAACCGTGTACGCGAAGGCGCCGAGCGTGGGCGGCTGTGCCGCGAACACGTCGCCCCTTCCCGGCGACACGAGCTCTACCGGTTGGAAGCCGACCTGGTAACGATCGCGATGGTGTCTCCCGTGCGCGAGCGCGGGAGACACGATCCGGTTCGTGACTCCGTCTAGCCTCGGCCGCCGTGACAGCGCTGGTCGCCGCGATCAGCGGCCTGTACGGACTCGTCATCGGCTCGTTCCTCAACGTGGTGATCTGGCGGGTACCGCGTCGGGAGTCGATCGTCCGGCCGCCGTCTCATTGCCCCGGCTGCGACGCCAAGATCGCAAACCGCGACAACATCCCGGTTTTCTCGTGGCTGTTGCTCCGGGGCCGCTGTCGGAACTGCGGGACACGGATCTCCGCGCGCTACCCGCTCATCGAGCTCCTCACCGGCGTGCTGTTCGCGGCGGTGGGCGCCCGCTTCTCGCACTCCTGGGCTCTCCCCGCGTACCTCGTGCTGACGGCCGCGCTCATCGCGCTGTCGGCGATCGACCTCGAGCACTACATCCTGCCGAGCCGCATTCTCTACCCGACCGACGTCGCCGTGTTCGTGCTCCTCGCCGCCGCGTCAGCCGCCGAACACGACTGGGGCGCGCTCGGGCGCGCCGCATCGGCGGGCATCGTCGCGTTCGCGGTCTTCTACCTGATACACGTCGTCTCGCCGAAGGGGATGGGCTTCGGCGACGTACGTCTCTCGTTCCTGTTGGGAATCTCGCTCGGCTGGCTCGGTTGGGGTGAGCTCTTCGGCGGTCTGTTCGCCGGCTTCCTCTACGGGGCCGTCATCGGCAGCGCGCTGATCGCCGTCAAGGTCCGGGGCCGTAAGCAACGCATCCCGTTCGGACCGTTCCTCGCCGCCGGTGCGATGACCTTCGTGCTGTTCGGTGGCCCGCTCGTCGACTGGTACCAGCACCTCGGCCGCTAGGTCGAGTCACAAATCGGCCAGTCACAAATCGGCTCGCTTCCCCCAAAAGGCTTCACGCCCCGGGGAGAAGTCCCCGATCGACCAGCATTCGCGTTACAGCGCGATGGGGTTGTTGTCGATTGTTGTCGGTGAACTGTGATCGGCCGGACAGGGGGTGACGACCGTGGGCGAACGTCAACATGAGTTGCTCACGGTGCGCGAAGTCGCTGATGCGATGCGCGTGTCGACGATGACCGTCTACCGCCTGATCCGCGCCGGTTCGTTGCCGGCGATCCGCGTCGGCAAGCACTTCCGCATCCGCGCACGCGACCTCGACGAGTACCTCGAGGCGCAAACCTTTGGAGGAGGGGACGCATGGCCCGCCGCCTGATCGGCCTCGACATCGGCACCAACGCGGTGACCGTGGCTGAGGTCACCGCCGGCACCCCCCCGCGCCTCGACATGTTCGCGCAGGTAGCTCTGCCCCGCGACGCGATGCGCGAGGGGGAGGTCGCCGACGAAGCCGCGGTCACCGACGCGGTCGCACGACTGCGCAGTGAAGTCGGACTGAAGAAGGTCCCGGTTCGTGTCGGCATCGCGAGCCCCCGCGTGGTCGTACGCCAGGTCGAGATGCCGGTGATGACCCGCGACGAGCTCATGAGCGCGTTGCAGTTCCAGGCCGGCGACCTCATCCCGATCCCGATCGAGGACGCGGTGCTCGACTTCGCGATCCTCGGTTCGTCGGCGCCGTCCGGCGAAGCCGGTGCCGAAGCGACGATGCAGGTGCTGCTCGTCGCCGCGTACGAGGCGACGATCGCGAAGCTGGTGTCCGCGGTCGAAGCGGGCGGTCTCGATGTCGGGGCCGTCGACCTCATCCCGCTCGCGCTCACCCGCGCGCTCGCCCGGCCGGTGCCTGCGATGGTGCCGGCGGCGGCGGGTGGTGTCGCGGTGGACGAGACGATCGGTGCGGAAGGCATCGTGTCCTTCGGTGGTGGCGTCACCGCGATCTCCGTCCACGAGAACGGCGTGCCGCAGTTCGTGCGTGTGCTCGGTA
>DATJAA010000180.1:0-5433 GCA_035516815.1 Acidimicrobiia bacterium
GCAAGCAGCGAGACGACCAGATTGTCCTCGTCGTCTCCCGTCGCGGCGACGACGACGTCGCATCGTTCGAGACCGGCCGTACGCAGTGACATCACTTCGCACGCGTCGGCCACGATCCACTCAACCTTGTCGACGGAGTTCTGCTGGACGCGTTGGACGACGTCGGAGTTCTTCTCGATGACGAGCACTTCGTGCCCGGTGGCCGCGAGGTCGTTCGCGATGAATACCCCGACGTTGCCCGCGCCCGCGATCGCGACCCGCATCAGTCGCCGCCTCCCGACTCGATGTGACTCTGCAATTCGTCGAGCGCCGCCATGTCGGACACGAACACCAGCACGTCGCCTTCCTGGCCGATGAGGTCGGCGGTGACCACCTGGGCCCGGCCGAATCGCGAGACAGCCGTGAGCCAGAATCGGCCGGGCCGGTTGAGCTTCGCGAGCTTCTGCCCGATCGCCTTGGCCGGGATCGTCCGCTCGACCAGACCGATACGACCCGTCGGGTCCACCCAGTCGTGATTCGTCTCGCCGGGCAGGAGGCGGCGCAGGACCTGGTCGGTCGTCCACGCCACCGTCGCCACGGTGGGGATGCCCAGACGTTGGTAGATCAGCGCGCGCCGCGGGTCGTAGATGCGGGCGACCACGTTCTCGATGCCGTACGTCTCCCGCGCGATCCGCGCGCACAGGATGTTGGAGTTGTCGCCGTTGGTCACCGAGGCGAAAGCTCCGGCCCGTTCGACTCCGGCTTCGCCGAGATGATCGCGGTCGAATCCGAAGCCCACGATGGCCTTGCCGGCGAAGTCGGGCCCGAGCCGCCGGAACGCACGGCCGTTCTTGTCGATGACCGCGACCGTATGGCCCGCGTTCTGGAGCGCGCCGGCCAACTCGCTACCGACCCGCCCGCATCCGATCACCACGACGTGCAAGACCGGCCTCCCGTCCCAAGCAATTCGGGCGGATGCTACGGCGTTTGGTCCCGCAGCGGTGAACCGTGTGCGGCGCGTCCGCAGGCGGCGATGGCATGCTGGCGCCCAAACGACGGCGAGCGTAGACGGGACGACTGTGCTCGACAGCTTCAAGCGCGTGCTCGTGGGCCGTCCTTTGGCGACCTCGGAGCAGGAACACCAGCGCATCATCAAGACGATCGCGCTGGCGGTCTTCTCTTCCGACGCGATCTCGTCGACGGCGTACGCGACCGAGGAGATCCTCTTCGTCATCGCCGCGGGCTCCTCGAGCCTCGCGCTCGGACTCTCGAAGCTCGTTCCCATTGCGATCGCGGTCGCGATCCTCCTGGCGATCGTCGCGACGTCGTACCGGCAGACGATCTTCGCTTACCCGAGCGGTGGCGGTTCGTACATCGTCAGCCGCGAGAATCTCGGCGAGATCCCTTCGCTCGTCGCGGGCGCGTCGCTGCTCGTCGACTACACGCTCACCGTCGCAGTGTCGGTCTCCGCCGGTGTCGCCGCGATCATCTCGATCCCACAGTTCGAAGGTGCGCACAGTTCACGGGTCCTGCTGTGCCTCGCGATCCTCGTGTTCATCACGATCGCGAACTTGCGCGGGGTGAAGGAATCGGGCCGCATCTTCGCGTTTCCCACCTACCTGTACATCGTGATGGTCACTGCGCTCGTCATCCTCGGATTGACGAGGACGTACTTCGGTTGGTTCGGCGGCATCCAGCCCGTGCCGTTCGATGCCGCGAAGGCGATTCCCGGACTCGCGCAGGCTGGCGGGACGCTCAGTCTCTTCTTGTTGCTCAAAGGCTTCTCGTCGGGCGCCGTGGCGCTCACGGGGGTGGAAGCGATCTCGAATGGCGTTCCCGCCTTCCGGCGTCCGGAGTCGCGCAATGCGGCGACGACCCTGGTGTGCATGGCGGCGATCCTCGGCACGCTCTTCCTCGGTGTCTCGATCCTCGCGCACCATCTGCAGCCCTACCCGAGTGAACAAGTGACGGTGTTCGCGGAGATGGGCAAGCAGGTGTTCGGCGACAACTTCGTCTTTTGGATCCTGCAACTGGCAACCGCGGCGATCCTCACGCTCGCAGCCAACACCGCGTATGCTGACTTCCCGCGCCTTTCGTCGATCATCGCGCGCGACGGTTATCTCCCACGCCAGCTCGCGAACCGCGGCGACCGTCTGGTGTTCTCCAACGGCGTACTCGTGCTCGCGGTGATGGCCGGCGTGCTGATCACGCTCTTCGGCGGTCGGACCAACGCCTTGATCCCGCTGTATGCCGTGGGAGTCTTCATCTCGTTCACACTGTCGCAGGCGGGCATGGTGCAACACCATCGCACCGAGCACGAGCCGGGTTGGCGGCGCAACATCGTCGTGAACGCAACCGGCTCGGTCGCGACGGCGATCGTGGCGATCGTCATCGCGGTCACGAAGTTCAAGGGCGGCGCGTGGATACCCCTCGTGGTCATCCCGATCATCGTCATGGTGTTCAAGGGCATCAAGCAGCACTACGACCAAGTGGCCCGCGGCCTCGCCGTGGCCGACGACTTCAGACCGCGCCGCATGAACCACACCGTCGTCGTGCTCGTCGGCGGTGTCCACCGCGGCGTGCTCGAGGCGCTCGCGTACGCGCGCTCGCTCGCGCCGAACCGGCTGCTCGCGGTGACGGTCGTCTCCGACGAGGAGGAGCAGGAGAGAATCGAGGCGGCGTGGCTCGAGCGCCGGATCGATGTTCCGCTCGAGATCGTCCACTCGCCGTACCGGGAGCTCTCGCGGCCCGTGCTGCGCTTCATCGACGAGCTCGACGCGCGCTACGAGAACGACGTCATCACCGTGATCGTCCCGGAGTTCGTGGTGGGGTCGTGGTGGGGTCAGCTCCTCCACAACCAGAGCGCCCTGGTGCTGAAGGGCCGCCTGCTGTTCCGCAAGGGGACCGTGGTCACCTCGGTGCCATATCACCTGGAATAAGGGTCTGGGCCTTTTGACTTTTGGGTGACCGAAATCTAGATTGTCAGCTATCGCAGCTGAAATGGACGCTCTGTCCAAGACTGATCGCGAGGCCCTGAAGGCCATCTACCGCCTCTCGCGCGACGGCGACGCCCACACCGGTGTCCTGGCCGAGCGGCTCGGCCTCGCGCCCGGGACCGTAACCGCGACGATCAAACGCCTCGCCGACCGTGGTCTCGTCGACCACAAGCCCTACAAGGGCGTCGAGCTCACCTCCGACGGGCGCCGCGCCGCGATCACGTCGATGCGCCGCCACCGCATCATCGAACGCTTCCTCGCCGACATGCTCGGCTACGCCTGGAACGAGGCCGACCGGCTCGCGACGACCTTCGAGCACGAGATTCCCCAAGAGGTCGAGGACCGGTTGTTCGTCGCGCTCGACCGCCCGGAGACGTGCCCGCACGGATTCCCGATTCCCGCCAAGGAGACGGCGGAGCTCCCGCTCATGCCGCCCCTGTATGCGCTCGAGCCCGGTGACACCGCGGTGGTCGCGGTGCCAGGCTCGACCGATCCCGACATCGTCGCCTTCCTCGACACGCTCGGCCTGCGGCCCGGCGTGCGCGTGGAGATCAAGGAGAAGCATCCGTTCGACGGTCCGCTCGTGCTGCGAGTCGACGGTAAGGAACGGACGCTCGGAGCAACCGTCGCCAATCAGGTTTACGTCCAGAAGTCCGCCTAGCCCTGGGGAAGAGGAAATGACGCACGTACTGGCCGCCGAAGGCGGCTACCAGACCTTCCACCTACACGGAGGTGAGTGGGTAATCCTGCTGGGTTCGGTCGCGACCGCGCTGCTTGCCCTGACCGTCGGGTTCTTCCTGATGCGGACGGTGCTGGCGGCCGACGAAGGCACCGAGAAGATGAAGGAGATCGCGAAGGCGATCCAAGAAGGCGCCATGGCGTATCTGAAGCGGCAGTTCAAGACGATCGCGCTGATCCTGGTGCCGCTCGCAGCCATCGTGTTCCTCACCTCGACGAAGGTGAAGACCGACATTCTGGCCTCGAACCCCGGCCAGGTCGCGCTGACCTACGCACAATCGGGCTTCTTCCGAACCGGTGCGTTCGTGCTCGGCTGCTTCATGTCCGGGCTCACGGGCTTCATCGGGATGAGCCTGGCGGTGCGGGGGAACGTTCGCACCGCCGCGGCCGCCCGCCGCGGATCCATGCCCGAGGCACTTCAGGTCGCGTTCCGTACCGGTGGTGTCGCGGGAATGTTCACCGTCGGCCTCGGGCTGCTCGGTGCGTCGCTGATCATGATCATCTTCCAGAACACGAGCTCGGCGATCCTCGTCGGGTTCGGGTTCGGTGGTTCACTGCTCGCGCTGTTCCTGCGCGTCGGCGGCGGCATCTTCACCAAGGCGGCCGACGTCGGGGCCGACCTCGTGGGCAAGGTCGAAGCCGGTATCCCCGAAGACGATCCACGCAACCCGGCGACGATCGCCGACAACGTCGGTGACAACGTGGGCGACTGTGCCGGAATGGCCGCCGACCTGTTCGAGTCGTACGAGGTGACGCTCGTCGCGTCGATCATCCTCGGCGTCCCGGCCTTCCAGGCGATCTTCCCGCACCGACCTGCACTATGGGTCATCGGTGCGTTGTTCCCGCTCGCCGCTCGCGCCATCGGCGTCCTGGCGTCGATCGTCGGTGTGTTCGCCGTGCGGGCGACCGACAAGGACAAGTCGGCCATGGCGCCGATCAACCGGGGTTTCCTCACCGCGGGAATTCTCACCATCGTCGGAACGCTCGCCCTCGCGCTGGTGTACGTGGGCAATCCCTCGGGCGGCTCGATCGACGGCGTCGGTTGGCGGATGTTCGGTGCCGTGGTCGGCGGGTTGATCCTCGCCCAGATCGCGTCGCGGATCACGGAGTACTTCACCTCGACCGAGACGAAGCCGGTCCGGGAGATCGCGGAGTCGGCGTCGACCGGCGGCCCCGCGACGGCGGTGCTCGCCGGAATCGCGAGCGGCCTCGAGTCGTCGGTGTGGGCGATCGTCGCGATCGCCGGCGCGCTCGCGTTTGCGATCGCGCTCGGCGGCGGCGACATCCAGTTCTCGCTCTACCTCGTGGCGCTCACCGGTATGGGCATGCTCGCCACTACCGGCGTCGTCGTCTCCGAGGACACGTTCGGACCGGTAGCCGACAACGCCGCGGGTATCGCCGAGATGTCGGGCGAGTTCGAGGGCGAGCCCGCCCGCATCATGGTCAGCCTCGACGCGGTCGGCAACACCACCAAGGCGGTCACGAAGGGATTCGCGATCGGTTCCGCGGTCATCGCGGCGGTCGCGCTGTTCTCGTCGTACATCGAGACGATCAAGAACCAGTTGAGTCTCAACATCAGCGGCGACGATCTGTTCCGCAACCCCTTGACGGCGATCAACGTTGCGAACCCGAAGACATTCATCGGCTTGTTGATCGGCGGTTCGGTCGCGTTCCTCTTCTCGTCGTTCGCCATCCGCGCGGTGGGGCGGACGGCGAACGT
>DATJAA010000181.1:0-13685 GCA_035516815.1 Acidimicrobiia bacterium
GTCGGGGGCGGTGTGCGCGCACCACGCGAGCCCGTCCGCGAGCACGCGCGCCGGGGCGCCGTCGGCCGCCCAGTCGGCGTAGTCGGTCCAGTAGGCAAGCTCGACGGCAGTGCCGACGCGCAGCGCGCCCGCGAGACCCGGCACCGTGGTCCAATCGACCCGGTGCGCGGCGGCGAGCGCCGTGAAGAAGCCTTCCTGCACGCGCCGTTGCCGCGCGGGCGGCGCGCCGGTGAGCCACGGGTCGAGGGCGGGAGCCTCACCGACGGGTCGGCCCTCGGCGAACGACATGACGAGAAACGGCGAGCCGAGCCAGCACGGGTCGTCTTCGACCGCGACAACTCGCGGCGCCGGAAACCGCGCCGCCGCGAGCGCGTCGAGAACCAGCTCTTGATTGTGCAGCTCGTACGCGGGATACGACGGGACGACGAGGGGCAGGCGGACGACCAGCCGTTCGCGAACCCGCGCGGCGACCTCCCGGGGCGGGCCCGCCCACGACCAGTCGACGATCAGTGTCTCGTTCGACCACCCCGATTTCGGGCGAGTCAACGCATCGACGGCGATCCCGGCGCGATCGGCGTGCCGGGCTTCCAGCCAGGATGCGAACCCCGTCGTGAGCACCTCGTCGTCGCGGACCGCGCCCGTCGCCACCCGCCGGACGCTACAACTCCTAGCATCCCGGCGTGCACGACACGACGATCGCCGACCTCGTCGTCGCGCGCGCGAACGACGAGAACGTCGGGCTCGTGTTCGGCGACGCGTCGTGGACCTGGGCCGAGGTCGTTCACGAATGCGCGGTGCGTGCCGAAGTACTCCGCGACTACCTCACGACCGACGGGCGCGGCGGCGACCCGTTCCACGTCGGCGTGCTGCTCGACAACGTTCCGGAATACGTCTTCTTGCTCGGCGGCGCCGCGCTCGCCGGTGCGACGGTCGTCGGTATCAACCCGACGCGCCGGGGCGAGGAGCTCGCGCACGACATCCGCCACACCGACTGTCGCGCCGTCATCACCGAAGCCGCGCACGCGTCGCTGCTCGCCGGCCTCGACCTCGGCCTCGACGGCGACGGTGTGCTCACCGTGGAATCGGAGGACTGGACGCGCCGGTGCCGGGCGTCGGCCGGCCGGGTTCCCACCGAGCTGCCGGGTCCGGAGACCCTGTTCGTCCTGATCTTCACGTCGGGCTCGACGGGCGCGCCCAAGGCCGTGCGCGGCACCCAAGGCCGCTTTGCCGCGATCGGGGCGCGCATGCCGTTCGGATCCGACGACGTGCTTTACTGCCCGATGCCGTTGTTCCACGGCAACGCGCTCGCGTCCAACTTCGTGCCGGCTCTCGCGTCGGGGGCGACGATCGCGCTGCGGCGCCGGTTCTCGGCGTCCGAGTTCGTCGACGACCTCCGCCGCGTCGGTGCGACGTACTTCAACACCGTCGGCCGAGCACTCTCCTACGTGCTCGCGTCGCCGCCGTCACCCGCCGACCGCGACCACCGCGTGAAGTTCGCGCTCGCGCCCGAGTCGTCGCCGGCGGACGCGCAGGCCTTCCGGGCGCGATTCGGGATTCCCATCGTCGGCGGCTACGGATCGAGCGAGGGGGCGATCGTCATCACTCCGGTGCGCGGCTCGCGACCCGGCGCACTCGGCGTCCCCGCCGACGGCGCCGATATCGCGGTCGTCGATCCGCATACCGGCGACGAATGCCCGCGCGCCGAGGTCGACGAGAACGGCACCGTGGCCAACGCCACCGAGGCGATCGGCGAGATCGTGCGACGCGATCCCCGACTCGTCTTCGAGGGTTACTACAAGAACGAGGAAGCGACCGCGGCGCGTAGCCGGATGGGCTGGTACTGGTCCGGCGACCTGGGCTACCGGGATCGCGACGGCGTCTTCTACTTCGCCGGCCGTTCCGACGACTGGATCAGGGTCGACGGTGAGAATTTCGCAGCCGCGCCGATCGAGCGCATCATCGGCCGGCATCCCGATGTCGCGGCGGTCGCGGTCTACGCGGTGCCCGATCCGGTGACGGGCGATCAGGTGATGGCCGCGCTCGAGCTACGCCCCGACCGGCAGTTCGACGCCGCGGCGTTCGCAGCGTTCCTCGCATCCCAACCCGACCTCGGAACCAAATGGGCACCTCGCTTCCTCCGCGTCGTCGAGGCGCTGCCCGTCACCGGAACCGACAAGATTGCGAAGCTCCCGCTCCGCCACGCGCAGTGGAACCTCGACGGCGACGGGCTCTGGTGGCGGCCGGACCGTGAGCTGGCGTACCGACCGCTCACCGCCACCGACGTGGAGACGATCGCCGAGCGGTTCGCCGAGCACGGCCGCACCCCATTCCTCGTGCCGGCGCGCCCGAACGCTCGCGGCGATACGCGAACGTGAGCCCGGGTCCGCCGGCCCGCGACGGCGTCGGGACGGCCGGCTCGACGCGCCCGTTCGTGATCGCGCTCGGTGCGGTCACGGCCGCCGCGCTCGCGATCCGCATCGCGTTCATCGTCGTGGTCGCGCCCAAGGTCCCGGCGCTCGGCGATGCCAGCGCGTACCACCTGCTCGCCGAGCAGCTCGCGCGCGGCGAGGGCTACATCCGTCCGTTCGATTACCTACTCCTGCATCTCCGGCGGCCCACTGCGGAGTACCCGCCGCTGTTCCCGTTCGTGCTCTCCCTGGCGGCGCGCGCCGGAGCCCACTCCGTCGAGCAGCAACGGATCTGTACGGCGTTCATCGGTGCGGGGACGGTCGGGCTCATCGGACTTCTCGGCCGGCGGATCGCCTCGCCGGTCGTAGGGTTGATCGCCGCCGCGCTGGCCGCGATCTACCCGATGCTCTTCCTCGGCGAGGCCACGCTCATGGCCGAGTCGCTGTACGTCGCGCTCGTCACTGTCGTCCTGCTCGCCGCGTACCGCGCCTTCGACGACCCGAAGCCGGGCCGCTTTGCCGTGCTCGGTGCAGCCATCGGTCTCGCCACGCTGACGCGCGCCGAGGGCGCTCTGCTCGGAGTGGTCGTCGTGGTGCCGCTCGGGTTCCTGCTCGGGCGGAAGCCGGGCGACGGGCGTGAGCCGCTGCTCGGCGCCCGCGCACGCACAGGACGGGTGGCAATCGCACTCGGCGTCGCGCTGGCAGTTGTCGCGCCGTGGACGATTCGCAACGAGATCCGTTTCCATCGCTTCGTTCCCGTTTCCAACAACATCAGTACCCTCGTCGACGGCGCGAACTGTGACGCGACGTACCACGGGCCGCAGATCGGTCTGTGGCGCGAGACGTTCTCGCAACCCGACGGCGGCGAAGCAAGCGCGGCGACCCTCCCGCAGGCGCAGGCCTGTTTCGAAGGATTCGACATCGCCAACCCGAACTTCGACGAGGCGGCCGCGGCGTCCATGCACACGCGCGCCGGCCTCTCGTATGCCCGGCAGCATCTCGGCGCGCTCCCCAAGGTGTCGGTGGTCCGTGTGTTCCGTACCTGGGGCCTCTACGCGCCGCGCCAACAAGTCGACTTCGAGTCGCTCGAGGGGCGGCCGCGCTCGTGGCAGATGCGCGGCACCATCATGTACTGGATCCTCCTACCGGGCGCGATCGTCGGCGCGTTCTTGCTCAGGCGCCGGCGACGGTTACTGTGGCCGCTCCTCGCGACCGCGGTCACCGTCACGATCGTCGCCGCCGCGACCTACGGGCAGCAGCGATTCCGCATCGCGGCCGAGCCCGCGATCCTGGTGCTCGCGGCAGTGGCGGCCGACGCTGCCGCCGGCGCGTTGCGAGCGAGGGCACGCAATGGGTCCCCGGAACCGGGAGACCCGCCGGGAAGCGAACAGGTCATTGGTTAGGCTCGCGTCGTGCTTTGGTTCGAGCGCCAGGTGGTCGGCGCGCTGATGAGCCCGGCGCTCGACCCGAGCGCCCGCGCCGACGTCGAGTCGTACGTCGCGACCACGCTGCGTTCCATGCCGGAGCACCTGCGCGCGGGCGTCGCGCTCGAGTCGATCGCACTGGGTGCGCCGTCGTGGCTCGCGCACCGCGCCGGCCGCCTCGACGAGCGCCGGGTCCGCACCAGCCTCGACCGCTGGAAGGCGAGCAAGGTCGACGTCGTGCGCCAGTACGTGCGCCTGCTGGAGTCGCTCGTACTCTTCGCCGAGAACGAGCTCGTACCGAGTCCATGACGGCGCCGGTCGAGACGATCGACACCGAGGTTCTCGTCATCGGATCCGGCGCGGGCGGCGCCGTGACCGCGGCGATCCTCGCGCGGGCGGGCCGGCGCGTGACGGTGGTGGAGGAAGGCCCGTGGGTCGATCCCGACGCGCTGGAGCCGTTCTCGCTGCCCGAGATGGTCGCGAAGTATCGCCACGGCGGCTCCTGCGCCGCGCTCGGACGGCCGGCCATCGCGTACGCGGAGGGCCGCTGCGTCGGCGGGAGTACCGAGATCAACAGCGGCCTGTACCACCGTCTGCCACCCGACCTCGCCGAGGAGTGGCGGCGCGACTACCGCATCGACGAGTTCGGCACGGACGCGCTCGACCGCTACGCCGACCGGATCGAGCACGAACTCGGCGTGTCGCGCCTTCCGGGCGCGCCGCCCGCATCGTCCGCGGTGCTCGAACGGGGCGCGACGAAGCTCGGCTGGCGCTCGGTCGAGTTCTCGCGCGTCTTCCGCTACGAGCAGAACGGCCGCGCGGTCAAACAGACCATGGCCCGCACCATGCTTCCGAGCGCGATCGCCGCCGGTGCGCGCGTCATCGCCGACTGCCGGGTCGCGCGCCTCGTCCGCCGGCGCGCGCGGATCGTCGGCGCATGCTGCACGCAGACGCGAGCCGACGGCTCGGTGCGCGCGCTGCTCATTCGTGCCGAACACGTCTTCGTGTGCGCCGGCGCCACACAGACCCCGGCGCTGCTGCAGCGCAGCGGGATCCGCCACAACATCGGCCGCGGGCTGAAGATGCACCCGACCGTCAAGATCGCGGCCCGCTTCGACTCCTTGATCGACCACGGCGACGTGCCGATGCACCGCGTCACCGAGTTCGCACCCGGGCTCACGATCGGCGGATCGGCGAGCCGCCGCGGTCACGTCGCGCTCGCGCTCGCCGACTCCGACGCCGACTACGCGGACGCCCTCGCGAATTGGGAACACGTCGCGGTGTACTACGCCGCGATCCGCAGCGAAGGCTCGGGGCGCGTCCTGGCGCTGCCGGGCATCAACTCGCCGCTCGTCACCTACCGGCTCACCGAAGCCGACATGAGCCGGCTGGCGCGTGCCCTCGTGCATCTGGGAGAGGTGCTCCTCGCCGCGGGCGCGACGGAGCTGTACCCGTCGGTCACCGGCGGGATCGTGGCGCGCGGGCCCGAGGATCTCGTCCACTGGTGGGACGCGCTCACGCGCAACCGCGCCAACCTCATGACCGTGCACCTCACCTCGACCGTCCGCATCGGCGAGGACCGTTCCAAGACCGGAGCCGACAGCTTCGGGCGTGTCTGGGGCTACGAGAACCTGCGCGTCAACGACGCCTCTTTGCTGCCCGAGGCGCCGGGCGTCAACCCGCAGGGACCGATCATGGCGATCGTCGCCCGCAACTCGGATCAGTTCCTGTCGGCGGTGTAGCGCGCCCGCAACCGCAGCACGATCGCGTCGATGGCGACGGCGGCCAACACGACGAAGGACGGTTCCGCGGTCGTCCGAAAGCGCGTGCTCGCGTAGGTGGTGAGAACCGTGATGACCACGACCACGATCGGGGCCAGTAGCGGGTAGAGCGGTGGTGCGTGCGCGCGGCGGTGCAGCACGACTGCACCGGCAATCGACAGCAAGGCGAGGAGCCAGAAGCTGTATAGCGCCGCCCACGAGATCCAGACCGGGTTACGGCCTTCGATGTACGCGTCGGCGCGCACGTACAACGACGTCTTGTACAACCCGACGATGCGGAGCAGCCGGACGCCCTCGACAGTGGGCAGCCGGCCCAGGTGCCCACGGATGTACTTCAGTGCCTCGCGTTGGTAGATCGCGTCCTCTTGCGACTCGTCGTCCTTCAACGTGATGCCGTCCTTGGCCGCGATGGCGACCGCGCACTGGATGTCGAAGTAGCCCTGGAGGTTGCCGTAATAGACGGAGTCGCAGTTCGCAGACGCAAGCAGCGGATCGATCTGCGCGCTCAAGAGGATCGGGTGGGCGAAGCGCGTCGAGTTGTAGATTGTCCACGGCGCGATGACGACGACCGCCGCCAGCACGGACACGCCGAGCCACTGCGCCCGTTCCTTCGCCGTCCGGTCACGCGTCGCCCATACGAGCGGAACGACCACGAGCGGGACGAGAAGGATCAGCTCCGACCGCGCCAGCGTTCCGAGCCCGCACGCGATGCCAACCTCGACGAGCCGGCGCCGGCTCGGCCTCCGCCAGTACCGGTACGCCAGGACGAGCGCCGCCACGGTGGCGAACATCGAGATCGTCTCGGCCTGCAGCTGGCCGTCGGGAGCCCACAGGTTCGGGTACAACGCGGCGGCGGCGGCGGCGATGATCCCCACGCGCGCGCCGCCGACCGCGCGCCCGAGCAGGCCGATCAGCCACACCGTGCCGGCCCCGAGCAGGCACGACCACAACAAGTGCGCCATCACGCTCTTCAGACCCACGAGCGACGGGATGGCGAGATAGATGATGTACAGCGGTGGATGCTCCGCGGCCTGACGGTGCAGACCCTGCTGCACGTAAAACGGCGAGATGAACCACTTGCCCTCGGCGAGCAGGTTGGCGCCGGCGTGATAGAAGAACGCGTCGCCGTGCGGATCGAAGTGGCGGCGATACGCGAACACGTAGACGACGCGCAGCACCAACGCGCCCAACACCACGAGCGCGAGCGCGACACGGAACCAGGATGGATCGCGCGCTTCCGGCTCGTCGGCGGGCGCGGTCGGTGCGGTAAGCGTCGCGTCCATCGGCGAGCGGTCAGTCGCCCTTCGGCGGGCCGATGAACACGGCCATCGGCATGCTGAGGTCGAGCATCTGCGTGATCAGGTTCTTGGTACCGGTGGGGACACCGGGCGCGAGCGCGAGCATGAAGAGGTTCGAGTCGACCTGCGGAGTCAGGTTGTTCATCCCGGCTCCGCGCAGGTCGTCGACGACCTGACCGTGCAGACGGTTGAAGGTCGCCACTTCCGCCGGCGAACGCGGGTCGAAGGACGCGACCTCCGTGTACCGCGAGTCGCGCTGCCAGTTCGCGATGTCGGGTCCGGTTGCGAGATGCACCTCGAGGCTCGGGTGCCGGCTGTCGATGACGTGATAGCGCGTCGCGCCCGGACGGAACGCCTCCTCGGCTCGCGCGTCGAAGCCGCGCCGATCGAGCTCGTTCAACAGGCCGAAGCCGGCCGAGCCGATCGCCTCGGCGTCGGGGAGCCAGGTCACGAGGTACGGACCCCGATCACCCTGCTGTTGGATCTTGTGCAGGGCCGCGGCCGTCGGGCCCACCACCGCACCCAACGTCTCGTTGAGGCGTGGGGTCTGCACCGTGACACTCGAGGCCTGGAACGAGAAGACGAGGCTCGCGACGAGCGTCACCGCAGCGAGCGCGATCGCGCCGGCACGCACGGAAGCCTTCGACACCGGCGCGGGCTCGAGCGATCGGACGAGCTCGACCACGGTCCAGCCGACCGCGAGCAGCATCAACGCGACGAGCCCCCACGCCCAGAGCAGCAGATAGAACCACACGGTTCCGAAGATGCGCGCCGACGACACCAGGCCGAGTCCGAGCGCGATCACCAGCACCGTGTCGAGCGCCAGGATCAGCCGGTGCCGCAACCGCCACGCGACCACGATCGAAGCGGCGAACACACCGAGGAAGAGCGCACCGGGTATGCGTGAACCCGTCACCTCCAACGCGCCACCGTCGTGCACGAGGGTGCGCGTCAGCAGCTTCCACGGATCGAGTTGCGCGAGCAACACGCCGACCCCGCGATGGAGGCCGATGGTGGCGTCGGGTGGGTGGCTGAAGTAGTCGCGGATGATCCCCAGGTTGCCGGGCGAGTGCGCGAACTGATCGATGAACGGTGGCAGCCACACGACCACGCCCAACACGGCGCTGATCGACAGCCACGTGAGGAGCGATCGGCGCGTGCCGCGCTCGCGCCGGCATTTGTACAGCGCGCGCGCGAGCACTCCCGCGGTGACGACGACCAGCCCGCCGACGAGACCGAGATAGGAGATGTGGGTCTGCATACAGAACGACCCGGCCAGAACGACGACCGCCAGCATCGCGAAGTCGTCGACCAGCACCGACCAGACGGCCAGCAGGAACACGAACCACCACAGAACCGGCAGGTACGGGTTCCACGGGAGCGTCAGGAGGAACGCCCCGTACGCGCGCGTGAGCAGCGCGAGCGCCGCCCCGACACCGAGCAACAGGGTCCGCCCACCGCGGCGCACCGCGATCCACAGCGCCAACGCCATCGCCACGACATCGAGCACGACCGTCGACGCGAAGAGTCCGTACGACGAGCCACCGAAGATCCGCCAGACCGGCCACAGCGCGTAGAAGCTCAGTGGTCCCGGATGGCTGCCGCCGTTCGGACCGAAGGGTCCGATGCGGCCGGCCAAACCGATGAGCGGAGGGTGACTCGTGACGTCGCGCACACGGATCTCGGTCTGCGCCATGTCGAGCAACGGATACCAGTGGGGGCGCCGGAGCTGGACGAGGGCGACCAGGAGCGGGATCGTGAGCACGGCGAGCACGGCCGCGAACAGCCAGGCGGTCGCGCCGCGCAACCGCCGCTCGGGCACCGCGGGCGCGGGCTCCTCCGGGGCATCGAGCACGATCACGGGATCGCCTTCAACGCGCGCACCACTCCGGGACGCACCGCGGACTGGTGATGAGAGCGGCGTCCGCCGTGTGCATCGTACCGGTGCGCGAGGAACCACTCGTACGACTCGATCACCATCGACGCGTTCGAGTGTTGTGGTTCCCAGCCCAGCTCCGTCCGCGCCCGGGTGACGTCGAAGTACAACGATTCGCCGTAGAGCAGCCAGTGGTACGGCGCGAACGGAGCCAACCCGAGCGTCGACAGCAAGCGCATGACCGTGCGGGCCGGAGCCACGGGCAGGGAGCGGACCTTCGATCCCGTGCCGGCGTGCTCCACGAGGGCCTGCAGCGTCTCGCGCATCGTGCCGAACTCGAGCGCGCCGACGTTGTACACCGACGGACCCGACCGATCGCCCGCGAGCAGGCACGCGCTCGCCAGATCGGTCGCGTGAACGAGTTGATAGCGGTTGGCACCCGACCCGAGCACGAAGACGGGCGCCCCGTCGGCGACGAACTCGAACAACAGCGCGATGACACCGAGGCGGCCGTGACCCAGAACGGTGCGCGGCCGGACGATCGTGACGTCGAGCCCGGATGCCACCGCGTCGTGACACAGCAGCTCGGCCCGCAGCTTGGCGCGCCCGTACGCTTCGAGCGGCCGGCAGACCGAATCCTCGGCCACCGGATTCGTCTCGGGGATCCCGAACACCGCGCTCGACGACGTATGGACCACTTTCGCGACCTTCGCCGCGCGCGCCGCAACGAGGACGTTCGCAGTCCCTCCGACGTTGACCGCGTCGAACAGCGCACGGTCGCGGGCCAGAGGTACCTGCGCGACATTGTGGAACACGAGATCCACCCCGTCGCACGCGGCGCGCACGGCAGCTCGGTCGCGCACGTCGCCCGCCACGTACTCGGCGACCCCAGAGCCGGGCGCGGGCGGGTTGAGGTCGAAGATGCGCACGGAGTCGCCGCGCGCACGCGCGCACTCGGCCAGGACACTGCCGAAGTAGCCACTCCCACCGGTAACGAGGACGGAACGGCCCATCAGAGCGCGTCACCGCGGGCGAGGCACCAGCGCACGCTCGCTCGCATGCCCTCGAGGAGTGCGACGTCCGGGTCGTAGCCGAGCTCCTTGCGTGCCCGGGAGATGTCGCACGAGATCGTGTCCTTCAGTTCGCCGAGTACGTGGAGCACCTGGACGTACCGCCCGGCGGCCTGCGCGACGCCGTCGAGCTTTTCGGCGAGCACGCCCGCCACTCGCGGAACGGGCGGCGGCGGCCGGCGCGACACGCGCAAGCCCTCGGCTTCGAGCGCCTGACCCACCGTCCGGAGGATGTCCGCGAGTGCATAGGGCTCCGCGTCGGCGATCCAGTAGGCGTTCCCGGGCGCGGCGTCGGACCGCTCGGCGAGGAGCACCGCTTGCACGAGGTTGGCCGTGTACACCATCGAACGGCGCTGCGTGCCGGGGGCGACGAGCGGGAACCGTCCGCGACGCACCGCGGAGAGGAACTGCGTCTGGCGCGCCGGCTGGTACGGCCCGTAGAACCACGGTGGTCGGAGGATCACCGTCGCGAGGTCGCCACGGTCGGAGCTGCGCTGCACGAGCTGTTCGGCCTCGAGCTTGGAACGGCCGTAACCCATGTACGGCGCCACCTTCGAGCCCTCGTCGAAGCGCTCGTCGCGGGTTGCGTTGGCGCCGAACGGTGAGTTCGAGGAGATGTGCACGAACCGCGTCGCCCCCGATCGCCGGGCTCGGTCCAGCACGAGCTGGGTCCCGCCGACGTTCACATCGAAGAACTCACGGACGAACCTCGCGGGATGTATCACCGCCGCCGCGTGTACCACCGACGCGCTGCCCGCGTCCTCGAACAAGGCGTCGATCACCGACGGATCCCGGACGTCGCCGACGAGCACCTCGATGCGCGGATCGACGATCTCGAGCAGCGACGCGTCGGCCCGCTCGTGCACCAGGCAGCGGATACGGCGACGGGCCGGCTGCGCGGCCAGCGCGCGCACGAGGTTCTGTCCGAGCCAGCCCGCGGCGCCGGTGACCACGACCGTGTTGTCGGCATCGCCAGTGGGCACGGCCGTCGACGCTACTGCCTCCTTCCCGACGATCGTCGGTCGTAGGCACTCGTCTCCACAGCCGTAACCGCCTCCCGGTCCGGGGACCACACAGTCGGCGCGCCTAGCTTTCCCGTGTGCCCCGAGCCGAGCCCGTCGTCGACGCGCCCGCGCGCGCCCACAACGGCCGGTTCCGGCTCGGAGAGGGCGGTCGCAACGCCCTCGCGCTGACGATCGTCGCGCTCGTCTTCGCGATACCGCTGCGCGGACTGTTTCGCTCGCCCGGACCACCGATGGAAGAGGGCTTCATGCTCGTCTTCCCCGAGCAGGTCCTGAAAGGGGCGATACCGAACCGCGACTTTCTTCACCTGTACGGGCCCGGAAGCCTCTGGGCGCTCGCCGGCGTGTTCAAGGTGTTCGGGGTGTCGCTCGTCAGCGAGCGCGGATTCGGGCTGCTGCAGCAGCTCGCGATCGTCTTCGGTATCTACGCGTTGGCACGCCGATGGGGCCGGATCCTCGCCGTCGGCGCCGCAGTCACGTCGGCGCTCATCATCATCCCGTTCGGCTTCACCGCGCTCGCCTGGGTCGGCGGCGTGGGCCTGGCGACATGCGGTCTCGCCGCCGGAGTCGAGGCGCGCGCCGCGGACGACGAGCGCCGGGCGCGCCGTTGGGCGCTCACCGCGGGCCTGCTCCTCGGCCTTGCGGTGTTGTTCCGTCTCGACCTCGTGCTCGCATCCGCGCTCGCGACGATCGCGCTGGTCCGGGGGATGCCGCGATCGCGCGTAAATCGCTTGTTCATCGGGTTCGCCGTCGGCGTCGCGCCCTACCTGATCCAGATCGCCACCGCGGGTCCGGGCCACGCCTTCCAGGGGATGGTGATCGATCCGGTCTTCCGCCTGCGCGGCGGCCGCAGCCTCCCGATCCCCCCGTCGTGGGGCCACTTCGACGGGTTCTTACAGCGCGCCGGCGCGCTCGCGCAGATCTCGTGGCCGTTTCCCGCGCTCGCCCGTCCCCATCAACTCTTTCTCTGGTTCTTCCTGCTGCTCGGCGCGATCGCGTTCGTGCTGTGGCAAGGATGGCGCTCGACGCGCGCCGAGCCCGACTCGATCACCGCGCGCACGCTGCTCGTCGCGGGACTCTTCGGGCTCGGCATCCTCCCGCAGGCGCTGCAGCGCGTCGACTCCGGCCATTTCTCGTGGGTCAGCTGTTTCGTGTTCGCCTTTGTCCCGATCGCGGGCTTCGAGTCGGTTCGCCGGCGGGCGCCCGGTGTCCCGACCCGCAAGATCGCAATGGGCTGCGGCGCGGTGATGCTCGCGATCCTCCTGCTCGTCATCCCCGCGTTCACGATCCGCACCTACGCCGACTATTCGCTGCAGACGTTCGGGATCCACCGGGCCTCGTACAAGATCCAGCACGACGGCCGGGTGTTCTACTACGGCAAGCCCGATCGGGCGGCTGCCGCGAATCAGGTGATCGCGGCGGCGGCGGCCATCACCAAGCCGGGGCAACGGTTGTTCGTCGGGCCGGTCAACCTGCGCAAGACGCCCTACAGCGACGCGTACCTCTACTACATGCTCCCCGACCTCGTGCCCGCGACGTACTACATCGAGATGGACCCCGGAGTCGCCAACGCGCCCGGTTCGCGCCTGCCCCAGGACCTCGAGTCGGCCGACGTCGCGATCCTGTCCGCGATCTGGGACAACTGGTCCGAACCGAACGACTCCCGCAAGGACGGTCCCGATACCACCGAGCAGGTGCTGCAGCGCGACTTCTGCCACGTCGGTACGTATCTCAACCTGTACGAGCTCTATCGCAAGTGCCACTGAGGGCCGGACCGGACACCGCCCCTTGCCGCAGGCGCTCGGCGGCCCGGGCGCAAGATAGATTCCGGAGCCTGTGCGTGCGCTGATCGTGACTCCGACGTACGAGGAGTCGGAGAACATCGTCGAGTTCCTGCAAAGGACGCGGACCGCCGCCCCCGACGCCGACATCCTCGTCGTCGACGACAACAGCCCCGACGGGACCGCGGCTCTGGCCGACGAGGTCGGCGCCCGGCTAGGGCACATCGAAGTGCTCCGCCGGCCGAGCAAGATCGGTATCGGCGACGCGGTGCGGGCCGGCTTCACCTTGGGCATCGACCGCGGCTACGACATCGTCGTACAGATCGACGCCGACCTCTCGCATGATCCCGCGGCGCTGCCCGCGCTCCTGGGTGAGATCGAGAGCGGCTCCGACGCCGCGATCGGGTCGCGGTACGTCCCGGGCGGATCCATCCCGCACTGGCCCTGGTATCGCCGCGCGGTCTCGAAATGGGGCAACCGCTACGCGACACTGATGCTCGGCATCCCGATCCGCGACGCAACCTCCGGGTATCGCGCGTTTCGCGCCGACATCCTGAAGACCTCCGACTATGGCAGCACGCGGTCGAAGGGATACGGATTCCAGATCGAGCTCTGCTACCGGGTCTGGCGGCACGGCGGCCGCATTGCACAGGTGCCGATCACGTTCACCGACCGCGTGCGCGGACACTCGAAGATGTCGTTGAGCGTCGGCGCCGAGGAGCTCGGCCTGGTCACGTGGTGGGGTTTCCAGGATCGTGTGCTGAAGGGCCGCTGGCGCCGCTGACGTCGTGGCGCCGAACCTGCGCCGCCGAGCGCGTGCCCTTCCGGTCGCTCAGTGCTCGGCGCGCAGCTGCGGCAGCCACCACCGCCAAACGACGGCCGCACCCGCGTAGGTGAGATGTTGGTCGTCCGGAAGCCACAGGTGCACACCGTCGATGCTCTCGGCCCGTTTGCCGCCGGGACAGACGAGATCGCGCCAGTGCACGATCTCGACGTGGGGCATCGTGCGCGCGACATCCGCGAAG
>DATJAA010000182.1:0-2949 GCA_035516815.1 Acidimicrobiia bacterium
GCGCGTGGACCGTCGACCTCGCCGACCTCGACGGTCTCGGCTCGTTCGCGCGCAAGGCCTCCGAGGAGCTCGGCGGGGTCGACGTGCTCGTCAACAACGCCGGCATCCCGAAGCGCAAGCGCGTCTTCGACCTCACGCCCGAAATCGTCGAGTCGACGATGAGCATCAACTATTTCTCGCCGGTGCGTCTCACCTTCGCCCTGCTCGACGAGATCATCGGGCGCGGCGGGCGGCTGGTGTACGTGTCCTCGGTCGCGGCGCGGCTGTCGCCGCCCGCGGAAGCGGCGTACGCGGCGACCAAGGCCGCGCTCTCGGCGTGGGCCGAGTCGCTGCAGGTCGACCTCCGGGACACGCCGGTCAAGGTGCACGTGTTGTATCCCGGCGTGATCGACACCGAGCTCTTCCACCTGCCCGACAACGACCCGCTCGGCACGACGGGCATCGAGATGCTGCCGGTCGACGCGATCGTCGAACCGGTCATGGGCATGATCGAGGGCGACCGGATCGAGGTGTCGGTCCCCGAGTGGTTCAACGGCGTCTACGCCCACAAGGCCGCCGACGTGGGGGCCTTCCTCGAAGGCACGATCGCGTTCACCCGCTCGCAGAAGTAGCGCGGATCCGGCCGCGCCAACGTCAGCTCGCGGGGAGGCCGACCGTCTTCGTCTCCAGGTACTCCTCGAAGCCGGCGATACCGTGCTCGCGCCCCTGCCCACTCTCCTTGTACCCACCGAAGGGTGAGTCGGGCCCGAACCACTGGCCACCGTTCACCGCGATCGTTCCGGTTCGGATCCGGCGCGCGACCCCGAGCGCGCGATCGAGCGACCCGCTGCTCACCGCGCCCGACAGCCCGTAGCGCGAGTTGTTCGCGATCCGTACCGCGTCGTCATCGTCGCCGAAGGGGATCACTGCGAGAACGGGGCCGAAGATCTCCTGCTGCGCGATCGTCGAGTCGGGATCAACGTCGACGAAGAGGGTGGGCTGCACGTAGTACCCCTTGTCGAACTGCGTCGCGGGGCCACCGCCGACGATGCACTTCGAGCCCTCGGCCTTGCCCCGCTCGATGAGTCCGAGCACACGCTCGCGCTGGCGGGCGTTGATGAGCGGCCCGGCCATGTTGTTGAAATCGGTCGGATCGCCGTACGGGAAGCTCTCGAACGCGGCCTTCACCATTTCGACACCTTCGTCGTAGCGCGCGCGAGGCAGCAGGAGGCGCGTGGTGATCGCGCACCCTTGACCCGAATGCATGCAGACCATCCCCGCACCGGGCAGGACTTCGTCGAAGTTCGCGTCGTCGAGCACGATGTTCGCCGACTTTCCGCCGAGCTCGAGGAATACCCGCTTCAGCGTCTCGGCGCCGCGCGCCGCGATGTGCTTGCCGACCGCAGTCGATCCCGTGAAAGAGATCATGTCGACCAATGGCGAGCCCGTGAGCACGTCGCCGACCTGCGCAGGGTCGGACGCGGTGACGACGTTGAAGACGCCCGCCGGGATGTCGGTCTCCTCGGCAGCGAGCTTGCCGATCCATGTCGCCGCGAAGGGCGTGTCCGGAGCGGGCTTGAGGATCACGGTGCATCCGGCCGCGAGCGCGGGCGCAATCTTCGAGAGGTTCAGCATGAAAGGGAAGTTCCACGGCGTGATCGCGCCGACGACGCCGATCGGCTCGCGGATCACCAACCGGTTGGAGTTCAGCCCGAAGAACTCGTGATTACCGAGCTCGTACTCCCACGCGTACCGGTCGATGAGGTCGATGTCCCACTGCATGTCGTCGATGCACGAGTCCTGCTGGATCGCGAATGTGAGCCCGATCGGCGTGCCGACCTCGGCGACGATCTGCGGGCGCAGCTCCTCTTTGTGCTTGTCGAGCGCGTCCTTCAACTGCTGCAAGCAGGACTTGCGGAACGCCCGATCGCTCGCCCAGGAGGTCTCGTCGAACGCCCGCCGGGCCGCGCCGATTGCTTGCTCCATGTCGGCGGGCGCCCCATCGGCGACGGCGCCGATCACGGCCTCGGTCGCCGGGTTGAGGTTGTCGTAGGTTCGGCCTCCCCGGGCCTCGACGAGCTTGCCGTCGACCAACATCCGAGATTCGAACGACAGGTCCATGATTCTCCTCCGCGCGATGGTCGGACCAGGGTACGCGCGTGGCTAGCGTCGTGTCCGATGCGCATCGCCGCGCTCGACCTCGGATCGAACTCGTTCCACCTCCTCGTCGCCGACGTGCACCTCGACGGCACCTTCACCGCTGTTGCTCGCGAGAAGGAGATGCTCCGGCTCGGCGACGACGTCGCCCGTCACGGTCGAATTCCGGAACCGACGGCCGACCGCGCGATCGCGGCAATCCGCCGCCTGTGCCAGCTCGCGGGTGCGCTGGGGGCCCGCGAGATCGTCGCGAAGGCGACGAGCGCGATCCGGACCGCCGAGAACGGGCCGCAGTTGATCGACCGGATCGAGGCCGAGACGGGCGTCGAGGTCGAGGTCATCAACGGCAACGAAGAGGCGCGGCTCGTCTTCGCGGCGGTGCGGGCCAGTGTCGTGCTGGAGCCGGCGCCTGCATTCTGCCTCGACGTCGGCGGCGGGAGCGTCGAGGTGATGGTGGGCGACGCGGCCGGGCTGCGCTGGGCGGCGAGCCTGCCTCTCGGCGTCGGCCGGCTGACCGCGGAATGCGTACACGACGACCCGCCGTCGAAGGACGACCGCAAGCGGCTCGACTCGCGGATCCGCGGCGGCCTCGAGCCTCTCGTCGAAGAAGTCCGCTCGCGATTTCCACGGATGGCGGTGGGAACGAGTGGGACGCTGAACGATCTCGTCCGCATGGCCGTCGCGTTGCGGTCCGGTGAGGCGACCCTTCCGGCGAGCACGAACGCGCTGCGCGCCACACGCGCCGAGCTCGAGGCATTACACCTGCGCATCCTCACCGCGAAGACGTCGGAGCGGCGACGGATGCCCGGCCTC
>DATJAA010000183.1:0-14463 GCA_035516815.1 Acidimicrobiia bacterium
GTCATCGCGCAGAGCTCCACCCACGCGCCGAGATCGGCGAGCTCCCTGCACTGCTGTGCGGAGAGGTTCGGTCCCGCGAGATCCTCGGTGGCGTGGGTGAGAAGGACGCGTCCACGCGCCGCGAACTCGCGCACGACCGCGTAGTGCTCGGCCGCGCTGACGTGCCCGGTCGCGAGGACGGCCTCGCGCTCGCGGACGAGCGCGAGGACTTCTATGGTTTCGGGCAGGAGCCCGTCGTCGGCATCGGTCACCACGAGGCCGGGACCGGGAATGCCGAGCTGCGCGGCGACCCCGTTCTCGAAGTCCTGGCGGCTCGAGAGCGTGGGGAGCCAGACGATGCGGGCTCCGAGGCCGAGCGCCACCTCGACCGCGGCCGGATTGACACCGCCGATCTCGCGGTCGCAACAGATTCCGCCGAATACCGAGATGGCGTCACCGAGGTCGCGCTGGACCGCCCACGCCAGGGACGCGGTCGGGGAATCGTGCGACTTGAGGACGATCGCGCGATGCCCGGCGGCGGCCGCCTCCCGCGCGGCTTCGAACGCGTCGACGGAGCGTTCGCGGTGAGGGTCGGGGCCGAAGTGGCAGTGCAGGTCGGCCGCGCCGGTGAGATCGACGCTCATCGGGCCCGAGCTTACGCGTAGTCTCTGACGCCGATGTCAGTTTCGTCCTCGAGATCACGGTCGGCACCGCCGCCCGGTCAGGCCCCGCTCGTCGCGCCCAATGCGGCGGCGCTCCTGCGGCGCAACGCCCGGAAGTTCGGTGATCGCGCCGCGATCCGCTTCGGCGATCGCATGTGGACGCACCGCGACTACTACGAGGAATCGGTGCGGTTCGCGAGCTTGTTCTCGGCCCGCCTGCCGGTCGAAGGACCGCGCCACGTCGCGGTCCTGCTCGACAACACCCCCGACTATCTCTTTGCATTCGGTGGCGCCGCGCTCATCGGCGCGGCGGTGGTGGGTCTCAACCACACGCGCCGCGACGAGCATCTGCTCCGAGACGTCGAGCACGCGCACTGCAGTCTCGTCGTCACCGAGCCCCGTCACGAGGCACTGTTGCAGCCGATCGCCGATCGCCTGCCGTCCGTGCTCGTCTCCGATCGCTTCGCCGACGACGACGACCCGGCCGCGACGCTCGGCCCCTCGCTGGCTCACGCGCTGGCCGATCACGACGGCGCCGAGGACGAAGGTCTCGAACCCGATGTCGACAGCATCTGGGCCCTGATCTTCACGTCGGGCACGTCGAACGCCCCGAAGGCCGTGATCTGCTCGCAGCGCCGTCTCCTGGTAACCGGCAACCGGATGTCGATGATCATGGACCTCGGCGCGGACGACATCGGCTATGTCTGCATGCCGTTGTTTCATTCCAGCGCGGTACAGGTCGGCTGGGCACCGTCGATCGTGACACCCTGCGCGGTCGCCCTCGGCCGCCGGTTCTCCGCGTCGGGTTGGCTTCCCGACGTCCGCCGTTACGGCGCGACCTACTTCAACTACACCGGTAAGCCGCTCGCCTACCTCCTCGCGCAGCCCGAGAAAGCCGACGACGCCGACAACACGCTGCGCGTGGCCTTCGGGAACGAGGGCTCGCCCGAGGTCGTCGAGCGCTTCGCGGCGCGGTTCGGTCTCGAGGTCATCGACGCCTACGGTGCGACCGAGGGAGGCGTCGCGGTGAACCGGGAACCCGGAATGCCACCGGGTTCCCTCGGGCACGCACCCGACCACGTGCAGGTCGTCGACGAGGCCGGCGCGGAGAAGGCGCGGGCCGTGCTCGACGCGCGCGGACGGGTGCTCAACGCGGACGCGTGCGTCGGCGAGATCGTGAACACGCAAGGCGTCGGACCCTTCGAGGGTTACTACAACAATGCGGACGCGACCGCCCGGACGACACGGAACGGTTGGTACTGGTCGGGCGACCTCGGCTACAAGGACGAGCGCGGGTATCTCTATTTCGCGGGCCGTACAGCCGACTGGATCCGCGTCGACGGCGAGAACTTTCCCGCCGGTCCGATCGAGGAGGCGTTGCGCCGGGCACCCGGGGTCGTCCTCGCCGCCGTCTACGGGGTGCCCGACGATCAAGCGGGCGATCAGGTGATGGCCGGACTCGTCCTCGCCGACGGGGGTGCGTTCGACCCGGTCGCATTCGCTCGTTGGATCGACGAGCAGGAGGCGATCGGGCCGAAGTGGCGGCCCCGCTACGTGAGAGTGCTTCGCGATCCGCCGACGACGGGAACCAACAAGATCGTGAAGCGATCTCTCGTGCAGCAGAAGTTCCGCCACGATCTCGTTGACGGCGACGAGGTGTACGTACGAACGCGAGGCGCGGACACGTACGCGCCCTTCACCGAAGCAGACGAGCAGGCGCTGCACGATTCGTTCGTGCACTACCGGCGCGAGCGGTTCTGGGATCTCTAGCGCAATGGATCTCTCCTTCTCGGCGACCGAGCTTGCGTTCGCGGACGAGGTCCGCAGTTGGCTCGCCGCGAACGTAGAGGTGCCGCCGCGGTTCGAGACCATCGCCGAGGAGGTGGAGTTCGGCCGCCGGTGGCAAGCGCGGTTGGCCGAGGGACGTTGGGTCGGGATCCACTGGCCCGAGGCATACGGCGGTCGCGGCGCGTCACCTGTCGAAGTTGCGATCTTCAACATGGAGTACGCGCGGTCGAGGGCGCTGCAGCCGATCAATCGCGTCGGAATCAACCTGGCGGGTCCGACGCTGCTGGCGCACGGCACCGACGATCAGAAGGCACGCTGGCTCCCGCCCATCCTCACCGCAGGTGAGATCTGGTGCCAGCTGTTCTCGGAACCCGACGCGGGTTCGGATCTCGCCGCGCTGCAGACGCGTGCCGTACGCGTCGACGACGGCTGGCTCGTCTCGGGCCAGAAGGTGTGGACGTCGTACGCACAGTTCGCGCGGTGGGGGATATGCCTCGCTCGCACCGACGCCGACGTGCCGAAGCACAAGGGCATCTCGTATCTCGTGATCGACATGACCGCACCCGGAATAGAAGTGCGGCCGCTCGTGCAGATCACCGGAGACGCGGAGTTCAACGAAGTGTTCCTCGACGAGGTCTTCGTTCCCGACGATCAGCTCGTCGGTGCGCTGCACAACGGCTGGGCCGTCGCCAATACCACCCTTGCCCACGAGCGGGGAGCGGCTTTCCCGTTCAAGGAGCAGGTGGTGCACGAGGTGTATCTCGACGAGCTCTGGCAACTGGCTGCGGCGCGCGACCTGCTCGATGACGTCGAGATCGCCGACGCGCTCGCTCAGTCCTTCGTGGAGTTGCGTGTCCTCCGCTTGCACAACTGGCGTACACTTTCTCGACTCGCGAAGGGCATCGCGCCCGGACCGGAATCGAGCGTGACGAAGCTCGCGTGGACGGAGATGACCCAGGGGATGTCGGCGCGTGCGCTCGACGTCGTCGGAGCCGCCGCGCCACTGTGGTGGTGGGCGAGGGGCAATCCGGGCGGCGGCTTCTGGCAGCGTCAGTGGCTGTGGTCGAAGGCCGCGTCGATCGCGGGCGGAACGAGCGAAGTACAGCGGACGATCATCGGCGATCGCATACTGGGATTGCCGCGCTGATGTCGAGTCGAGCGAGTCACGCTTCCATCCGGGATACGCCGGCACGGCTCCGGGCTCTGTTCGCGGTGCTCTTCGTGGTTTCGGGGCTGAGCGTGGCCGCGTGCGGGAGCGGCGCCGGAGCCCCGACGAAGTCGGCAATCGACCTCGACCGCGCAACCGCGCAAGCGACGATCTCCTCGCTGCTGGGCCGGTTCGATCTGGGGATCCAGCGCTGGTCGATCGACGCGTGGCCCAATGCGCCCAAGGTGTACGAGCTGAGTATCTACACGCGGCCGGCGAAGGCCGAACCCGACACGGCGTACGCGGCGCGCTTTGCGCCGTTGGCGGCCGCGGTGATCCCGGCGGTTCTGGCGCGCTATCCCGAGATCACGTGGGTCGATCTGTGCCAGGAGAAGGCGAAGACGCCCAGCGGCGTCTGGGAACCGACCCCGGTGACGCGTCTCGAGGTGAGCCGCTCCGGGTCGTCACACATCGACTGGGCCCACGTCGACACGGCTGCGTTGCTCAGGCGCAACCGTGTCGACGCGACCAACGTTCAGATCGAGACCCATTTCGACGTGGCCCACATTCCGTTGTGGCAGGCCGCGGCCGCCCGGGCCCGTTCAACGGGCGGCTGAGCTCACCCGGTCAGCGCCGGCTGCGCGACGACCGGTGCGGCCGGCGGAGCCTGCACCATGACCGGTGCGACCGTCGTTGTCGTCGTCGTGGTCGCCTCGGGCACGACCGTCGTCGGTGTCGTGGTCGTGGTCGGTGCCGGCCCGGTGACGGTGAACGTGTTCGGCTCGTAGTCGAACGACTCGTCGTCCTCGGAGATCGCGCGACAGTGCGCGGTCACGCTGTACTCGCCCGGTGTCGCGTCGGTCGGCACGGTCAACGTGGTGGACCAGACGCCGTCCTCTCCCGTCTCCGTGGTGACCGTTGCGATCGCGTCCCCACCGGCGGCGGGCACGAGGCTGACCGTCACTTCGTCATCGGGCGCTATCCCGCAGATGTCGTTGTTGTCGCTCGCTTGGATCGTCGTGCCCGGAGGCCCAGATTTCGGCGTGCTCACAAAGACCGCCCGCCCGGCGGAAGCCGGCGCCGCTGCCCACACCAGCCCCACCAATATCGCGGAACTCACTGCCAACAATCTGCGCACGTGCCACCCTCCCAGGACCGCGTACTTTGAACTGACGGACTGTAGCGCGGAATGCCACAGATTCGCCATAGCCGATCACTCTGAGCGCCGAAAACCGCCCTCTCACAAGCGCGCCTGTCTACGCTGTGACGTGATGCGAACTCGCACCGTCGCCGCGATCGTGACGACTGTTGTGACGCTTGCGATCGGCATCGTTCTCGCGGGTTGCGGGCACGGATCGGTGCCGCGATCGGCGGCAGGTGCGGTTACCACGAGCACAAGCATGCGCACGAGCCGGCCGGGGCCGCGAAAGCCCGTCGTCCACAAGCGCCGGGCCGAACCGCCGAGCGTGCCCGCGGGCTCGAGTTTCGCGGCGCAGGCGACGGGATCGTCGATCGCTGTCTATGCGGAGGCGAACGCCTCGACGCCCACCGAGATACTCCCCAATCCCTGGAAGGTCGATCCCGCGCGCGCATCGACGAGCGTCGCCCAGGTCTTCCTGATCGACTCGAGCCAACGCGCCGACGGCTGGATTCACGTCCTGCTCCCGGTCCGGCCCAACGGCAGTACCGGTTGGGTGCGCGCATCGTCAGTCGTTGTGAGGCGCATCGACTACCACATCCGGGTACAGCTGAGTCAGCATCGGATCACCGTTTTCAACGGGACCAGGGTTCTGTATGAGGGCCTAGTCGCCGTCGGCGCCCCGCGCACCCCGACCCCGACCGGGTCGTATTACACGCGGGTCCTGATCAAGGCGCCCAACCCGCGCACGATCTACGGTCCCTACGCCTATGGCCTCTCGAGCCATTCCGACGCGCTCTCGTCCTTCGACGGTGGCGACGCGGAGATCGGGATCCATGGCAACGACGACGTGTCGGCGCTCGGCCGTAACGTCACACACGGCTGCATCCGGATGGACAACACCGCCATCACACTGCTCGCCTCGGTCCTGCCGCTCGGGACCCCAGTAGACATCGTGCAGTAGCGATCCTCGCCGCCGGGCACGTCGACGGGCGTAGCCTTCCGCCGTGAAGATCGTCGGATTCGACCACGTCGTCGTGAACACCGCCGATGCCGAATCCATGCTCGGGTTCTATTGCGACGAGTTGGGTCTCGAACCGGTACGAGCCGACGAGTGGCGGCGAGGAGAAGTGCTGTTCCCGTCAGTGCGCGTCAATCGGGAGACGCTCATCGATCTCTTTCCCGCCGAGCGCACCGGCGAGAACATGAACCACTTCTGCCTCGTGATCGAGCCGGCCGACCTCGACGCGCTCGCGGTTCGTTTCCCCGGCGCCCGCCGGGCCGACGGATTGTTCGGGGCGCAAGGCTTCGCGTCGAGCGTCTACATCGAGGACCCCGACGGGAACACGATCGAGCTGAGGTACTACGAGGAGCAGTCATGACCGCGACCGAGGTGTTGCTGGAGGAGCGCGCCGCGCTCTGCGACACGCTGGACAAGTACGGCCCGGACGCGCCGACACTCTGCGCGGGCTGGCTCACGCTCGATCTCGCCGCGCACCTCGTTGTCCGGGAGGCGCGCTCCGATGCCGCACTCGGTCTCGTCGTGCCGCCGTTGGCGAAGCACCTGCAGAACGTGATGGACAAGTACAAGACCAAGGGCTACGAGACCCTCGTCGGGATGCTCCGGACCGGCCCGCCGTGGATGCACCGCACCGGTCCGCTGGCACTCGCAAACGTGAACGAGAACTTCATCCATCACGAGGACGTTCGGCGCGCGTCGGGGGAAGGCCCGCGGCTCCTCGACGACGAGATGGACGCGGCATTGTGGCGCATGCTCGGGTTCGGCGCCCGTATGTCGAAGAAGGCCGTCCGCGGTGCGGCCCTGACATTGCGCACCCCCGATGGCCGCGCGCGCGTGGTCTCGACCGGCGGCGGAAAGGTGACGATGACCGGTGCGCCGGGCGAGCTCACGCTGTACATGTCGGGCCGCAAGGAGGCAGCCGACGTGGCCCTCGACGGTGATCCTGTCGCCGTCGCGATCGTGCACGCCGCGAGCTTCGGTGTCTGAGGGGGGACGCGCGTGAAGGAGCTCATCTACCACCGAATGCTGCTGCCCGCGGTCGAACGAAACGCCGACCGGCTCGGATTCGTCGACGGCGACTACCGAGCGACGTTCGGCGAACATCTCGAACGCGTCGCGGCCCTGTGCGGCGGTCTGCAATCGCTCGGCGTCGGTGCCGACGATCGATTCGCGGTGATGGCGCTCAACAGCCACGAGTTCATCGAGTGCTATCACGCCGCGTATCTCGGAGCCGGTGTCATCAATCCGCTGAACCTGCGGCTCGCACCGAAGGAGCTCGAGTACATCCTTACCGATTCCGGAACGCGGGTTTGTTTTGCGGATCAGTTCTTCGCCCCGGCCGTCGACAAGGTCCGTGCTGCAGTCGGTATCGACACAGTCGTCATGATCGGCGCGGGCGACGCACCGCACGACGTCAGGTACGAGGACGTGATCGGCGGCGCGACCGCCCGCATCCCGGACGAGCCCGACGAAGACGATCCGGTCGTGCTCATGTACACCGGTGGCACCACCGGGCTCCCGAAGGGGGTGCTCCTCGACCAGCGCGCCGAGATGTTGAACCTCTACCACGTGTTGGGGATGTGGCGGTTCGACCACGAGGACGTGTTCCTGCACCAGACCCCGATGTTCCACGCGGCCTCGATGGGGGGCATGCTCGGCGTCCCGGCGCGGGGCGGGACCTCGGTGTTCCTGCCGTTGTTCGACCCGGGGCGGGTGCTGGATCTCTGCGAGCAGTACGCAGTGACCCAGACCGTCATGGTGCCAACCATGATCGGCATGTTGTTGAACCATCCCGAGTTCCGGCCCGAACGCCTCCGGTCGTTGCGCGCGCTCACCTACGGCGCGTCGCCCATGCCGTTTGCGCTGCTCGAGCGGCTGCTCGCGTTGTTCCCGGATCTCAACGTGTTCCAGGGGTACGGGATGACCGAGTGTTCCGCGGTACTGACCGCTCTCGGCCCGGACGAACATCGCGCCGGCGGGACTCTCCTGCGCTCGGCCGGTCTGCCCCTCCCAGGGGTCGTGTTGTCGATCCAGGACCCCTACGGCGCCGTGCTGCCGGTCGGCGAAACCGGCGAGGTCTGCGCGCGGGCCGGCAACTTCATGCGGGGATATTGGAAGCAACCGGAAGCCACCGCCGAGGCGTTCCGGGGCGGGTGGTACCACTCGGGCGACGCCGGCTACCTCGACGCGGAGGGCCATCTGTTCCTCGTCGACCGCGTGAAGGACATGATCGTCACGGGTGGCGAGAACGTGTATTCCGTGGAAGTCGAAAACGCCATCGCGTCACATCCCGCGGTGGAGCAGGTCGCGGTCATCGGGATCCCGTCCGACACTTGGGGCGAGGCGGTTCACGCAATCGTCGTGATCCGGAGCGGTTCGACGGTGACCGAGGCCGACCTCATCGGACACGCCCGCGAGCTGATCGCGGGTTACAAGCTGCCGAAGTCGGTCGAGTTCCGCAGCGAGCCGTTACCGCTGTCGGGAGCGATGAAGGTCCTCAAGCGTGAACTGCGCGACCCGCACTGGGCCGGCCGCGACCGTGCGGTGAATTGACGGGTTCGCGAAGCTTTTCACCCCGCCGCGGTGTCAGTTTCAGGGCCATCCGTGCCGATGAATTCGGCGGGACTACCAAGGAAGCACAGTGCGGCGGAATCGAGCTCTGGGGGGCCAGACTGACCAAGAGGCGCCGCGCGAGGTCGCGCGCGACCCCGAAGTGATGACGCCGGCGCTGTCGCGCGAGGAAGAGGCCGTCCTCATCGCGGAGCGGTTGGCGGCTCTGGTCGAGAGCCGGCGCGGCTCGACCGACCGTCCGATCGCTCCGCAACGCACGGCGGGACCCGACCTCGGCGCCGAGTCGAGCGAAGCGGCGGAGGAGCTCCGCGCGACGGCGCCCTCGCGCGGTTCGATCGCGGGCGCGCGTCACTCGGGCCGCCTGCTGGGGAACCTGCTCCTCACGCGTGGATTCATCGTTGAGTCGGAGTTGCGGTATGCGCTCGCGCGGCAGGCCGAGACGGGCGGACCGATCGGTCAGATACTCGTCGAGCTCGGACTCATCACCGAGCGCGACCTGGTCGAGCTGCTCGCCGAGCAGCTCCGCATGCACGTCATCGATCCGGCGCGTGTCGACGTCGATCGCGATGTGATCGAGCGGCTTCCCAAAGAGGAGGCCCGCCGCCGCGCCGTGCTGCCGCTGCGATTGGTCGACGGGCAGATCGACGTAGCAGTGGCCGAACCGACCGACGACCGCTCCGCAGCCGAATTGACCGGGCTGTTGGGGGCGCCGCTCCGCCTGTTCCTGGCGACACGCGCGGATATCGACTCCGCGATCGACCGCTACTACGACTGAAGCGCCTCGCCGGCCGCGACCTGCGCGACCACCCGGAGGTCGCACCCGTGCACGACGTCTCGGGGCCGCTCCGGCACGGGGGGCGCGGTCCGGTCGTCGCCGAGGTGGACTCGCCGAAGGTAGATGGCCCGCATGCCCGCCGCGCGCGGCCCGGCGACGTCGCACGTCCAGGTGTCCCCGACGAACAGCGCGTCGCCGGCGGCGACATTCAACTCCCCGAGAGTGTGGGTGTATATCCGCGGATGCTGTTTGCGCGCGCCGACCCACGCCGACGAGACCACGACGTCGAATCGGCCCGTGAGTCCGGCCGAGTCGATCGCGTCGTGCAGATCCCAGTCCCAGTTGGAGCAGATCGCGAGCGCGTACCCACGGCTGCGGAGATCGTCGAGCACGACGTCGACCTCCTCGTAGGCGTCGATCCGGTTGTGCGCGCCGATCTCGCGTACCCGAGCGATGAACTCGTCCTGAGCGGCGTTCGGAACGCCGCACTCGCTCAGCATCGCGCGCACTCGCGACTGCTGCCACGCGATGTAGTGGTCACGCGAGACGGAATGCGCGTCGTGCTCGGTACCGTCGATGCCGTCGTTCCACCAGCGCTCCCGCACGTCCGCGGGGAGGTCGTAGCCGAGCTCGGCCATCAGCTCCTCCCACGACGGGCCGAAGTGGGTCGTCTCCGCGAGCGTGTTGTAGAAGTCGAAGACGATCGCCTTGACCATTCGTCAGGACTGGAGCGCGGCCACGATGTCGTCGAAGGCGACGTGTTCGGTGCCCGTGGCATCGGCGAGCGAGGTGTCGGAGAGCAGCGCGCGGTCCATCGCGCGAGCCTATCGAGGAGGTCGTGTACTGGTGAGCCGCGGCAGCCCGGCGAGGTCGCGGCACGCTCGGATCGCGAGCGCCACGATCGTGAGCGTCGGGCCGTAGCCGGTCGACGTCGGGAACACCGACGAATCCGTGCACACCATGTTCTCGACGTCGTGGAAGCGCTGCCACGGATCGACGACACTCGTTGCGGGATCGTCGCCCATCCGGCACGTTCCCATGATGTGGCGCGACATCGAAGCGCTCGCGGTACCCACCCGCTCACCGGCGAGCGGAGGTGAGGTGGCCACGAAAGTCGAATCGGCGCCGGCCCGCTGCATGACCTGTTCGAGTTGTGGCGCGCAGTAGCGCGACGCGACGACCTCGTGATGGTGAACGTCGTACGTCGCACGGCCGGCGGGGGAGCCGTGAACGTCACGGATCGCGGGATCGAGGTCGATGCGGTTCGTGACCTGTGGCAGGTCCTCCCCCTGCACCGTGAACGCCCACATGTGGTCGCGCATGCGTGAGTCGAGCATCTCGCGTGTGTGCGTGAGCCCGGGGGCGGTGTAGATCCCTTCCATCACGGGACTGCTGCCGCCGCCGTGCTCGGTGAGTCCGCCGCGGAAATAGGGGAGACCGTGTTCCCGGGCAAAGGTGCGCACGCCGTGGTCGATGATCATGTGATCGTCGTGCACGTGCGTGACGGAACGGCCGCGGTGCGCGTGCAGCGGAAACGGGAATTGGCCGATCACGAACGTCTGGAAGTGATACATCAGGTACCGCCCCACCAGTCCCGAGGAGTTCGCGATCTCGGAACGGAGCAGGAGGCGTGGTGTCTCCCATGCGCCTCCGGCCACCACCACGACGCGCGCGCTGACCTCGTGCGGCTGCCCCTCGAGATCCATGTAGCGAACGCCACGCGCCTGCCGGCCGGTTGTGTCGAGCAGTATCCGCTCGACGTAGGAATCGGCGCGGATCTCGCAGCGGCCCGTTCGCAAGGCGTTTCTCAAGGGCGCGACGGGATCGCCCTTCGCCTCGATCGGGCACCCGTAGAACGCGCAGAACCCGCAGTTGTTGCATGCGGGTCGTCCGTCGTACGGAACCGAGTTGACTCCGGTCGGGGCGCGGTACGGGTGCAGGCCGAGATCCGTCGCCGCGTCGCTCGTCAGTACTGCGCCGAACATGTCGGCACCGGGTGGCATGGGGTACGGGCCGCTGCGCCACTCCGCGTATGGATTCGCGCCGGCATCGCCGGCGACTCCGATGAGTCGCTCGGCTTCGGCGTAGTAAGGCTCCATCTCGTCGTAGTCGACCGGCCAGTCGACGATGTCGGCGCCGTCGATCGGGCCGAGCTCCGAGCGCGCCTTGAAGTCGACCGCGCGAAAACGCGGGAGCTTGCCGTCTGCGTGAAAGCCGCCCCCGCCGACCGTCGACGGGAGGTTGTTGACCTCGCCCGAGAACAACCGGTCACCGTCGGCGTCGCTTCGCCGGTAGGTGCGCGGCTCGAGGAAGGGGTCCGGCCCGAGGAAGTAGCGACGGTGGAATTTGATCTCGTCGTTCGAGACGTGGCCGAGCGGCGCGAACGGCGGCTCGAGCGACAATAGGTGATTGCGCCCCTTTTCGAGCATGATCACGGACCAGCCCGCGCTCGTGAGGACGTCGGCCGCGGTCGCACCCGCGGGTCCGGTACCGACGACGACGGCGTCGCAGTCGCGCGGCTCAGGCACGGCGCGTGACTTCGTCGTCGGTGTAACCGCGCGGCTGCACATCGCCGTTCCAGTCGATGACGCGCCAGCCCGCGAGATCGTGATTGCCGCCGTATTCCGGCGCGCCGTACGCGCCCTCGCACGCGTGCGCGTACAGGGTGTTGCGCAGTTCTCGCTGCTCGCCGAGGCGCCGATCCTGCTCGTCGGCTCCGGCGCTGCAGAAATCCGCGCCGAGCGCGGCGATGCCCTCGCGATAGATCTGCTGCCAGCCGCGCGTCGCGCCGTTGAACTCACGCTCGGCCAGACCGCGCGATCCCTCGATGCGCGTGCGCCACGCCAGTTCCTCGTTCGGGGACAACGGCATGAAGTTGGCGAACGATGCCTCCCCGCCGAAACGCCCGCTGAACGGACCGCCGGCGAAGATCAGCGGCGGATCGACGGTGAACGCGGCGAGAAGGTGGTCGACGTAGTCGGCGACGCCCAGCGCCGCGCCACCCGGATGGCGGCCGAGCGGCGGGACGAGCCGGTCGGCGCAGGCGCAAACCACCGCATGCTCGTGATCGGTGAAAAAGCGCGGCATTATGACCGTGGCGCGGCCGGCGTGATCCGGCGCAGTATCCGGACCAGTGATTCAAGGTCGCGCGGACTGAGCGTCCGGAAGATGTCGGGCGGCTCGTAGAACCGGGCTTCGATCTGGCTGCGTACCTTGACGCCCTTCCGGGTAAGCGCAACGGTGCGAATTCTCCGGTCGCCGGGCCGGGCGCGTCGCTCGGCCAGCCCGTGTTCCTCGAGTCGATCGACCAGCCAGGTGACGTTCGACGCGTCGCATTTCCATGCGCCGGCGAGCGAGCTCATCGACTGCGGTACGTCGGGGTCGAGCTGGAGGAGTGCGTGCATCGCCCCGGGGTTCAGGCCGTACGAAGCGGCGATCGCCGGGAATTCCTCTTTGCGCGCCATCATCACGCCGGTGAGCAGGCGCCACGCCTCGGCGGCGGGGTCGGGCCCGGGAGCCGGCTCGGATGTCATGTACGGATCGTAGGGGCGTTCACCGAATGTTTCAAGTACTCCGAAAGTTGATGGTCTAGATACTTGACATCATTCAAGGATATGTGAGAGGCTCGTACGATGACGAACGCCATCACGGTGGAGGGGCTCCAGAAACGATTCGGCTCGGTCGTCGCGCTCCACGGCATCGACTTCGCCGTTCCGACCGGCACCGTGCTGGGTCTGCTCGGGCCGAACGGCGCGGGGAAGACCACTGCGGTCCGCGTGCTGACGACGATCCTGTATCCCGACGGCGGGCACGCCGAAGTGCTCGGGATCGACGTCACCCGCGACCCGCAGGCCGTGCGCGAGCGCCTCGGGCTCGCCGGGCAGTACGCCGCCGTCGACGAGAACCTCACCGGATACGAGAACCTCCGCATGGTCGGTCACTTGTCGCACCTGTCGAAGCGGGTCGTCGTGGAACGGGCCCGCGAGTTGCTGGAGCGCTTCGATCTGAGCGACGCGGCCGACCGTCCCGTGCGCACATATTCCGGTGGAATGCGAAGACGCCTCGATCTCGCGGCCGCCCTCGTCCACCAGCCGCCGGTGTTGTTCCTCGACGAGCCGACTACGGGCCTCGACCCGAGTGGGCGTCAGGATCTGTGGGCCGTGATCGAAGGTCTGGTGCGCGAAGGCACGACCCTGCTCCTCACGACGCAATACCTCGAAGAGGCCGACCGTCTCGCCGACAACATCGTCGTCATCGACCACGGCAACGTGATCGCGGAAGGGACCTCGGCCGAACTGAAGGCACGACTCGGCGCGACGATCGTCGAGGTCGGCTTCGGCGATCCGGCAACCGCCCAACGCGCGCAGACCGAGCTCGCGCGCATCGGCCTCTGCGATGTCGGTTCCGCGGCAACCGTCGTCGAGCTGAAGGCCGACGACAGCGCGCGCGTCGTGATCGATGTGGTGCGAAGCCTCGACCGCGCCGAGCTCGAGCCCATGACCCTGACCGTTCGTGAACCGACGCTCGACGACGTCTTCCTCACGCTCACGGGCCACAAGGCCGAAGACGGTGTCGACGACACCTTGTCCCAAGGCTCCGGCCGCGGGCGGACGCGAGGTGCAGCATGACCGCGATCGCAGTTCCCATCACGATCGACCGCCCGCGTCACAGCGCGTTCGGCTGGGCCGTACGCGACGCGCTGACGGTGACGTGGCGCAACCTCGTCGCCATGAGGCGCACCCCGCAGGTGCTGGTCTTCTCGACGATCCAGCCGATCATCTTCGTGCTGATGTTCCGCTATGTGTTCGGCGGCGCGATCCGGATCGCGGGCGTCGATCACTATGTCGACTACCTGATGCCCGGCGTCTTCGCGCAGACCGTCGTGTTCGGTTCGATCCAGACGGGGGTCGCGCTCGCCGAGGACCTGCAGAAGGGACTGATCGAGCGATTCCGTTCGCTTCCCATGGCGCGTTCCGCAGTGTTGGCCGGCCGCACGCTCGCCGATCTCGTACGCAACGTCTTCGTGGTGGGCCTCATGATCGGCGTCGGGTTCCTCGTCGGCTGGCGCATTCACACCAACCTGGCCGGGCTCATCGGCGGAATCGCCTTGATGTTGCTGTTCGCGCACGCACTGTCGTGGGTGTTCGCACTGGTCGGCATGTCGGCCTCCAACGCGGAGGCGGCGCAGGCCGCGTCGTTCCCGATCATGGCTCCACTGGTCTTCGCCTCGACCGCGTTCGTCGCCGCCGCGGCGATGCCCGGCCCGCTCCGGTGGTTCGCGAACCACCAGCCGGTGTCGATCGTGATCGACGGCGTGCGGTCTTTGACCTACGGCGGGCCGTTCTCCGATCCCGGCAAGGTGGTTGCGGCGATCCTCTGGAG
>DATJAA010000184.1:0-2946 GCA_035516815.1 Acidimicrobiia bacterium
CCGGCGCCGCGGTCGGCATCACCGGATCTCTTGTCGCGTCGGCGCGCCCTGCCGCGATCGCGCTCGTCGCGGCGCAGGGCTCGCCCCGAGGTACGAGCCTGGTCCCCGCGTCGCACATCTGCGTCGTACGCGTCGCCGACATCCGCGCGACCCTCGCGGCGGCGATGATCGAGATCGCCGCGGGTGAGCTACCGAGCGCGCTCACGTGGATCGGCGGACCCAGCCGTACGGGCGACCTCGAGATGGTCACGACCCTGGGCGTGCACGGGCCGCGCGCCGTCGAGGTCATGCTCCTCGAGTGACGGGTAAGGTCCGCGGTCATGGAGATCGTCGCAGCCCTCTTCGTCGAGTCCATCGACTTCCGTCAGGTGGCCGGACCGGCGACGCGTATCGATATCACGGGTGCATTCTTCTCGACGGCGGTCCCCGCGTATCCCGCGCAACTCACACCGCACCTGGTCGTGCTCGTCCGCGTCCCGCCCGGAAGCGACGGAAACGCGACCCTCGAGACGGTGTTCGTACGCGACTCGGGCGAGGAGGTCGGGCGGAACCGCCAGGCCTTCTTCGTCGAGCCCGGCAAGTTCGGCTACCGCCTCGTCCGCGGCGAGCTGGAGTTTCCCGAGCCGGGCACGGTCGAGGCGCGTTGCACGATCGTCGAGAGCGGATCGGCCGTCACCGTCCCGTTGACCGCCCTCCCCGTCGTCACCTGAGCGCCGGTCGCCGTGCCCGGTGTGTCACCCGCGGCACCGATTGCCCTCAACCCGGTGCCCGCACGCGTCGACCCTCGGGGAGAATGGATCTCGTGAACCGCTACGCGTCCGCGCTGTCGCTGCATCCGATGCCCTTCGAAGCGGTCGGCGAGGTGGCCGGCGAGGTCCTCGAGCAGTTCGACGGCGCCGCGCCTGACCTGCTCGTTTGCTTCGCCAGCCCGCACCACGTCGGCGCCTTCGACGACATCATGGGCGGACTGCGCAAGCTGCTCGCGCCCGAATCGGCGATCGGCTGCTCGATGGTCGGCGTCGCCGGGGGCGGCGTCGAGGTCGAGGATGCGCCCGGACTCTCCGTGATGGCCGCGACCTTCGGTGCCGGTCGAATTGATCCGATCGCGCTCGAGACGCGCGAAAGCGGCGACGGGTACGAGATCGTCGGCTGGCCGGACTGGGTGCCGGCGCGGGGCACGATGCTGATGCTCGGCGACCCCTTCTCGTTCCCGATCGGCGATTTCCTGAGTGTGTGCAACGCGCAGGTGCCCGGAGTGACCGTCATGGGCGGTATGGCATCCGCCGGCGGCCGCGCCGGAGCCAATCGCCTCGCCGTCGACGACCGCATCCTCGACCACGGCGCGGTCGCGCTGGTGTGCTCGGAAGACGTTCCTCTGCGCGCGGTGGTTTCGCAAGGGTGCCGGCCCATCGGAGTTCCGCTCACCGTCACGCACGCGGAGCGAAATCTCGTGTTCGAGCTGGCCGGCCAGCCGGCCATGGCGCGCTTGCAGGAGATCGTCCAAGGGGCGACGGAAGCGGAGCGTGATCTGATGCGGGACGGGTTGCACCTCGGGCTCGTCGTCGACGAGCACAAGCTCGACTTCGCCCGCGGCGACTTCCTCGTGCGCAATGTGCTCGGCGCCGACCGGGCCAACGGAGCAATCGCGATCGGCGACCGCGTCGACGTGGGCACCACAGTGCAGTTCCAGGTGCGCGACGCGGAGTCGGCCGACGAGGATCTGCGCGCGATGCTCGCAGGTTCGAGCGCCGACGCCGCCTTGCTGTTCACGTGCAACGGTCGCGGCCGGCGCCTGTTCAGCGAGCCCCACCACGATGCCGGCGTCGTCGAGGAGTACCTCGGGCCGCTTCCGCTGGCGGGCGCGTTCTGCGCGGGCGAGATCGGCCCGATCGGGGGTCGCAACTTCTTGCACAGCTTCACCGCGAGCGTCGCCGTCTTCGAGGGCTGAATCGACAGATCGTCGCGGCCCGGCCCGAACCTGCGGGTCCCGAATCCGCGTGCCCCGTGTGCCCGGAACCGCGTGCCCGGTCCGCGCGTCCCGAATGACGCCGGCGCCCCCGATGGGTACACCTAGGCTGCGCGGGGCCGAGAGATGGGGGTCGACGTGGTTGAGGACGTGGAGCAACGCGGGGTCAACGTGATCCGCGGGTTGGCCATGGACGCGGTCCAGAAGGCGAACTCGGGGCACCCCGGTACACCGATGGCCCTCGCGCCGCTCGCGCATGTCCTGTGGACGCGCATCATGCGCTATGACGCGAGCGCCCCCGAATGGCCCAACCGCGATCGCTTCGTGCTCTCAGCCGGGCACGCGTCGATGCTCCTGTACTCGATGCTGTATCTGACCGGATTCGGGCTCGAGCTCGACGACATCCGTCAATTCCGTCAGTGGGGGTCACTGACGCCGGGGCACCCGGAATACCGGCACACGGTGGGTGTCGAGATCACGACCGGTCCGCTCGGCCAGGGGTTCGCGAACTCGGTCGGCTTTGCAATCCAAGAGAAGCATCTCCGTGCGCGCTTCGGCGCGGAGCTCACCGATCACTACGTCTTCGGCATCTGCAGCGACGGCGACCTCATGGAAGGCGTCAGCCACGAGGCCGCGTCGCTCGCGGGCCACCTGCAACTTGGTCGCATGGTCTTCGTGTACGACGACAACCACATCACGATTGACGGGCCGACCGAGTTGACATACAGCGACGACGTTCCGAGGCGCTTCGAGGCGTACGGATGGCATGTCGTCACGCTCGGCGAGGCGGCGAACGACCTCGACGTGCTCGAGGCGGGGCTGCGGGAGGGCATCGCGGAGCAGACGCGGCCCACGCTCATCGTCCTCCGCTCGCACATCGGCTACCCCTCACCGAAGGTGCAGGACACCGCGGCCGCGCACGGCAGTCCGCTCGGCGCGGACGAGGTCGCGAAGGTGAAAGAGATCCTCGGGCTGCCGCA
>DATJAA010000185.1:0-4413 GCA_035516815.1 Acidimicrobiia bacterium
CGTGATTTCCTCGTCCGGCTCGACGACCTGCTCGATCGTGTCCCTGCGATCGGCCTCGATCGTGAATCGGTTGCGGTCACGACCGGTGACGCGGCGGCGCTCGTCCGGCTTCCCCACGTCTCGGACCGGCGCCGCGACGTCGAGGTCGAGATCGACGACCACCGGGTAGGCGTCGCCTACCTCCCCGAGCGGATCTGGTTCACCAATCCCGACGAGGCGCTGCGGTTCATCGAGATGCTCTGCGCGGGCCGAGTCGAGCTCGAGGTCGTACGGGGCCCGCTCTGGACGACGATGCGCAGCTACCGCGACGACCTCGCGCTCCCGTTCCGACGAACGCGCATGCCGTGGCCGGCGCTGCGGCCCCGGGCCGACCGGTGGCGGGTCGGCTTCGACGCCGATCCCGCGGCCTGACGAGCGCGACCGCCCTCAGTCGGCGTCGACGCGCACGTCCGGAGCGATCCGAACCCCCGGGCCCATGGTCGAGGAGGTCGAGACACCCTTCAGGTAGCGACCCTTCGCCGACGACGGACGCGCGCGCTGGAGTTCGTCGAGCACCGCCGCGTAGTTCCGCACCAGACTGTCGACCGGGAAGCTCACCTTCCCCAGGGGCACGTGCACGTTGCCGAAGCGGTCGGTCCGGTACTCGACCTTCCCGCCCTTGAACTCGGACACGGCCTTGCCGACGTCGGTCGTCACCGTTCCCGTCTTCGGGTTCGGCATCAACCCGCGCGGCCCGAGCACGCGGCCGAGTCGACCGACCTGGCCCATGAGATCGGGCGTCGCGATCGCGACGTCGAAGTCCATGAACCCTTCGTTCTGCACACGATTCACGAGATCGTCAGCGCCGATGATGTCTGCGCCCGCGTCACGCGCTTCTTGCGCCGCGTCTCCGGCCGCGAACACGGCGACGCGCACGTCCTTGCCCGTGCCGGCCGGCAATGAAACCGTCCCGCGGAGCATCTGATCGGCCTTGCGCGGATCGACGCCCAGGCGGAACGCGGCTTCGACGGTCTCGTCGAACTTCTTGTTCGCCATCGACTTGACCAGCTCGAAAGCGGCGGCCGGCTCGTGCAGCTCCTGCTTGTCGTAGCGGCGGGTGGCGTCGACATACTTCTTGGACTTCGGCATGGTTGCGCTCCCTTCGAAGCTCCCTCGTTCCGATCCCGATGTTTCCGCCGGCGAGGTGCTCCGGCGGCGGGAGTCGTGCACGCGCTAGCCGACTACCTCGATGCCCATCGAGCGTGCGGTTCCCTCGATCTGCTTCATCGCGCCGTCGATGTCGATCGCGTTCAGGTCGGGCATCTTCGTCTCGGCGATTTGACGGACCTGGTCCTTCGTCACGCTGGCGACCGTCTCCCGGCGCGGTGCCGCCGCGCCCTTGTCGACGCCCGCGGCTTGGCGCAAGAGCACCGGCGCGGGAGGCGTCTTGGTGACGAACGTGAAGGTGCGGTCCTCGTAGATCGTGATCTCGGCCGGCACGACGGTGCCGCGCTGACTTTCCGTCGCCGCGTTGTAGGCCTTGCAGAAATCCATGATGTTGATGCCGTGCGGACCGAGCGCGGTTCCGACCGGCGGCGCCGGTGTTGCCGCGCCCGCCTGGATCTGGATCTTCACGACCGCGGCAACTCTTCGTTTCGCCATTACCACTCACTCGCTCTCCGCGAACCGGAAGATCCGGCCCGCCGTCGTTCTACAGCTTCGCCACGTCGCCGAACTCGAGCTCCACGGGAGTCTCGCGGCCGAAGATGTTCACCAGCACCTTCAGTTTCGACCGGTCGACATCGATCTCGCTGATGACGCCGTTGAAGTCGGCGAAGGGCCCCGTGACCACCCGCACCTGCTCGCCGGTCTCGTATTCGAGCCGCGGCCGCACCTTCTTCTCGGCCTGGGGGCCGACCTCGACCACGCCGGTGCCGAGGATGTCCTCGACCTCCTTGCGCGACAGCGGTGTCGGCTTGGCGCCGCTGCCGACGAAGCCGGTGACGCCGGGAGTGTTGCGCACCACGTACCAGGCGTGATCATCGAGCGCCATGCGCACGAGCAGGTAGCCGGGGAAGACCTTCTTCTGCACGACCACCTTGCGGCCGTTCTTGAACTCGATGACGTCCTCCATCGGGATGACGACCTCGAAGATGCGGTCCTCGACCGCCATCGACCGCACCCGGCTCGCGAGATTCGACTTCACCTTGTTCTCGTAGCCCGCGTACGTGTGCACGACGTACCAACGGCCCGACCGGTCGAAGGGGCTCGGCTCCGACTGTGCGACGACCTCGTCGCGATCCTCCACGACCTCGACGTCGACCAGTTCGGCGTCGCCGAGATCCGGGATCGCGACGATCTCCTCGACGACCTCCTCGACGATCCCCTCTTCGACCACGTCCTCGGCGGGTCCCGCGTCCGCGGGCGCGCCGGCGCCGGCCGGTTCGGTAACCGCGTCGGCAATCTCGGCCGACTCGTCCACAGGCGTGTCGAACTGGGTCTCGAAGGAGGTCATGTCGTCGCCGTCGTCCGGGGGAAGCTCGAAAGTTCCGACCATTTACTTGAAGATGAAGTTCACGACATGCACCGCGGCCCAGTCGAACACGAAGATCAGCGCCGTCATGAATACCAACCCGATGAGCACGACGATCGACGAGTTCATGATCTCGGCTCGCGGCGGCCACGCGACCTTCTTCATCTCGCCGCGGACCTCGCTCAGGTACTGCTTCGGTCCGGTGCGCTCAACCTGCGGGTTCGGAGGCGACCGCCGCTCGGGCGCGCGCGGCCGATCTGATCCCTGACGCGCCATCTGTCGCTTGGTCTGTCGGTTCATGTCGCCTCGACGCGTGAGCTACGAGCAGGGCAGGAGGGACTCGAACCCCCAACCGCCGGTTTTGGAGACCGGAGCTCTACCAATTGAGCTACTGCCCTCCGGGCCTTGGGGGCCAGGCGCGAAAGGATAGCAGCGCGCCCCGCTCCGGCTGGAGGCGCAGCCCGGCGCCGACCGGCGCGTTACCCGGCGAGACTCAGTGCCCGCTTGCGGGACCGAGCGATCAGCACGACGGCGGTGGCGCCTGCGGCCAGGGCACTCCCCCCGATCGCGCCGGCGTACGCGAGCCGCCGGCCGGACAGCAGCGTGCGCCGCGCGCCGTACTCCGTCGCCTCGGTGATCACCGCAAGCGTGTCCGCGAGCAGTCCGGGCGTCGGTACGACATAACGACTCCGCAGCAGCGAAAGGGTGCGCAGCAGGCGGCGATAGCGCGCGAGCTCGGCCTGGCAGCGCAGGCACGTCTCGACGTGGCGTTCGGCTTCGAAGCCGACCGGCTCCCCGTCGACGAGCGCCGGCAGCAGTGCCGTCACCTCGTCACACCGCATTCGCCTGGACTCCTTCTTCGTAGAGAAGATCGCGCAACTTGCGCCGGGCCCGGTGAAGCCGCACCTTGGCCGCCGAGACGGAGATGCCGAGTTCCTCGGCGATCGCCTCGTGCGACATCCCGTACACGTCCTTCAAGACGACGACCGTCCGCAGCTTGGCGGGGAGGTCGTCGAGCGCGGCCGATATCCGATCGAGCGCCTCCGCCGATTCGGCCCCCTGCGACACCGACTGCTCGGCTGCGGCGTCGGCCGGTTCGAAATCGTCGGCAAAAGGCTCCGCCCGATGCCGGCGGCGGCGCTGGACGCTGCTCGAGGCGGCGTTGGCCGTGATGCGGTAGAGCCACGTCGAGAAGGCCGCGTCGCCGCGGAACTTCCCGATGCCCTTCCAGGCCCGCAGGTATGCATCCTGCACCACGTCGCGCGCGTCCTCCTCGTTGCCGGTGAGGCGACGTGCGAGCGTGAACGTGTCGACGAAGGTGCGCCGCACCAACTCGTCGAACGCCTGGCGGTCTCCGCCCCGGGCGGCACCGACCAGCTCACCTTCGTCCAACCGGACCTCCTGATGGATGGACGTTCCGACCCCGTACCCCCAGGAAAGGTTACGCGCCGGGCCGGGCCCGGTCGGTGAGGGAGGCGGGAACTAGCGCGTTTCCTTGTGCAGGGTGTGGCGCTTGTCCCAGCGGCAGTACTTCTTCATCTCGATGCGCTCACGGTCGTTGACCTTGCTCTTCATCGTGATGTAGTTGCGCCGTTTGCAGTCCTCGCACGCCAGGGTGACCTTGACGCGCTTGTCATTTTTCGGCATATCTATTCGCTCGCTCTCTGCGGCGCACGATCCGTGCGCCGCGGACGTTCGCTTGCTGGCGAGCTCGCTCGCTCACCGCGGGCGTGCGACCCCTGCCAAAGGACCAGATCTCGCTACTTCTCGATCTTGACGACGCGGCCGGAACCGACGGTACGGCCACCCTCACGGATCGCGAACCGCAGTCCCTCATCCATCGCGATCGGCTTACCCAACTCCACCGACATCTCCGTGTTATCACCCGGCATCACCATCTC
>DATJAA010000186.1:0-10886 GCA_035516815.1 Acidimicrobiia bacterium
CTCGGCATCAGCGCGCTGCTCAGCCTGTGGTCGTCGACCGAGCCGCTCGTGCATGTCGGCGGCGTCGCCCTCAGCCTCGGCGCGCTCGACGAGTGGGCGCGCTTCCTCCTGCTCGCGGTGGTCCTCGTCACGTCCGGGGCCCTGATCGGCTGGACCACGCCGCTCGGCGAGGTCGCGCCCGCGCTCTCGCGAATCTTCCGGCCGTTGCGATGGCTTCGGCTCCCTGTCGACGAGTGGGTCATCGCAATCGCCCTCGCCATCCGGTGCTTGCCCCTGCTGATCGACGAGATCCGGATCCTGGGAGCCGCTCGCAAGTTGCGGTCGCATGAGGACAATTCCCGTGAGCGCCCCCGCGCCGCGGTCCGCCGGGTGCTGATCGAGACGCACGACCTCATGTCGACCGTGCTCGTCGCGTCGATCCGCCGGGCCCGGGATCTCGCCGACGCGATCGTCGCGCGCGGTGGCATCGGCGTTGCCGCCAACCTGCGAGGGAAGCGCTTCGGGGCGGTCGACGGCATCGTGCTGGCACTGACGACCGCGTTGTGCGTGGCGACGCTCGCAGTGCTACATCTCTGACATGCAGCTCGTACGATTGGGCCGCGCCGGCCTGCAGGTGTCGCGCATCTGCCTCGGGACGATGACCTTCGGCCTCCAGATCGACGAGGACGTCTCCCGGGCCGTCCTCGACAAGGCCGCCGACTCGGGCGTGACGTTCCTCGACACGGCCGACGTGTACCCCTTGGGCGGCGACCTCGCGACAGTGGGGCGGACCGAGGAGATCGTCGGGCGATGGCTACGCGGACGACGCTCCGAGTACGTCGTGGCGACGAAGTGTTTCGGGCCGATGGGGCGCAGCCGGTGGGACATGGGCAACAGCCGCCGTCACATCATGGACGCGATCGACGCGTCTCTCCGCCGGCTGCAGACCGACTTCGTCGACCTGTACCAGCTGCACTTCGACGATCAGGGTGTACCGCTCGACGAGACGCTCGCCGCGCTCGACGACCTCGTCCGCGCGGGCAAGGTGCGTTACGTCGGGTGCTCCAACTTTCTCGCGTACCGACTCGCCCGCGCGCTCGGACGTAGCGAGGTCCACGGATGGGCGCGCTTCGTCTCGGTGCAGCCGCGGTACAACCTGCTGTTCCGCGAGTTCGAACGCGAGCTGTTCCCGCTGTGCCTCGACGAAGGCATCGCGGTCATCCCCTACAACCCGATCGCGGGCGGCATGCTGTCGGGCAAGCACGACCGCACCAAGGCTCCCGACGAGGGGACGCGATTCGCGCTCGGGAACGCGGCCAAGACGTATCAAGACCGCTACTGGCACGACAACGTCTTCGATACGGTCGACGAGCTGGTCAAGATCGCCGACGACGCGGGCATACCGCTGCCGACGCTCGCGGTCGCGTGGACGCTTCGCCACCCGGCAATCACCGCGCCGATCGTCGGCGCGAGCCGGCCCGAGCAACTCGACGCGACGATCGCTGCGGTGGACACGAAACTCGACGACGACCTCGTCGACCGCCTGAACGAGGTCACGGCCGCGTACCGGCGCGGAGACGCGCCGCGTTAGCGTGCGCGGATGAGCGACATCGCCGTTCCCTTCTTCTGTTCGCTTCCCGCGGCACCCGCACCGTGGCCCGGTGTCGTCGTGGTGATGGAGGGCGACGGGATGAAGCCACAGTTGTTGCGCGTGTCCCAGCGACTCGCGGCGGAGGGATACGCGGTGATCGCGCCCGATCTCTATTGGCGGTTCGGGGGGAGCAATCCCGAGGCGGGCGGGAATCCGTTCGGGCAGCTCCGCCACCAAGACGGCCGCGCCGACATCGTCGAGGTCGTCCAGCGCCTGCGCGCGCTCGGCGCCGAGACGGTCGGCATCACGGGCTTCTGTATGGGCGGTGGCTACGCGTACCTGGCCGCGGTCAGCGGCGTTGACGTCGACGCCGCTGCGCCCTTCTACGGGGGCGGTATCGCACTACATCTCGGCGATCCGTACTGCCCGCTGCTCTGCTTCTTCGGCGGCACGGACGAGTGGATCCCGCGTGAAGACATCACGGCCGTCGAGGAGCAGCATCCCGGTCAGGTCGTCGTCTACGAGGACGCGGGGCACGGTTTCATGCGCGACGGCTCGATCAGCTACGACGAAGCGGCCGCGAGCGACGCGTGGGGCCGGTTGCTGGCCTTCTTCGGCGCGCACCTCACGCCAGTCCACGGCTGAGCGATCTCTTCAATCGTTCTTGTATTGCTCTCACAACGCCCGCAGCTCGCGGTGGCCTACTGGTCGTAGGCAAACGCGATGCAGCGAGGAGGTGAGCAATATGCATGCAATACGGAGAGCCACCGCCGTACTTGCGGTGTCCGGCGCCCTCGTTGTCGGCGGCGCCGCCGCGGCCCACGCCGCGACGAGCTCCACGACGACGCCGTCCTCGGGTTCCTCGAGTTCCTCGGGTTCCTCGGGGTCGACGTCGCCGGGATCGTCGTCGAGCGGGTCCTCGAGTACGGCGCCGGCGAACTGTCCGAACATGTAGTGCCAACACATACCGGCTACGACGCATCCGACGTGGCTCCCGACGCACGCGGTCGGGAGTCACGTCGCGGCGTCACGAGCTTCGATCACCATGAGCATCCGACACACCCTCCTGACGATGATCCTCGCGACGGCCGTCGCCGCCGGCTGCTCCGCGCACTCGGGCGCCGACGCGAGCTCGCTCGTCGACATCGGTGCGGGCCTCCACGGACCGCGCGGACTGCGAGCGTCCGTCTTTGCGACCGGCCTGACGCATGCGGCCGCCTTCGCGATCGACCGCGAGGATCGGCTGTGGGTCGCGACCGCCGACTACTCCGACACCGGCCGCGACGGTGTGTACCTCGTTCCCTCCGCGGGCGCCGCGCCCGTCGAGGTGATCCGTGATCTCCGTACCCCACTCGGGCTGCTCTGGTACCGGGGCTCGCTCTTCGTCGCCTCGAAGGGCCGCGTCGATGCGTACAGTGGGCTGCACGGCACGACGTTCGCAGCGCGCCGAACGGTCGTCTCGCTGCCCGAGAACGTGGGCGAGGTGAACAACCTCGTACTCGCGCCGGACGGAGACATGCTGCTCGGCATCTCCGCGCCGTGCGACCACTGCGCGCCCGTTTCGAAGTACTCGGGTTCCATCATCTCCTTCCGTCCGGACGGCTCGCATCTCGCGCTGTATGCGCGCGGGATACGCGCGCCGGTGGGGCTCGCCTACGTCCCCCGTACGAGCGATCTCCTCGCGACGATGGACTATCGCGATGACCTCGGCGCCGCCACGCCGGGAGATGTCTTGGCGCTCGTGCGTGCGAGCTCGGATTGGAAGAACCCCCGCTGTTACGGCCAGGGCGGTTCCGCGTGCGCGGGCGTACCCACGGCGGTCGCCGTGCTCGACCCGCACGCGGCCGTCAGCGGCGTCGCCATCGTGACCGGCGAGCTCGGGACGCGGATCGGCACGTCGGCCTTCGTCGCGGAGTGGGCGCTCGGCAAGGTGCAGCGGGTCGCGCTCACTCGCAGCGGCGCGACCTACACCGGTGCGGTCACGCCGTTCCTGACTGGGATCGGGCATCCCGTTGCGCTCGCCCTGGCCTCGACGCCCGGCGCGGCGCACAGCGCGCTCTTCGCCGGAGATTGGACCACCGGCACGATCTACCGGATTACGACCGCATAGTTACCTCAGGAGCGCTTCACGCAGGCCGCGCACCGCGTCACCCGCGGCGATGCTCTCGGCGTAGCCCTCGAAATCGCCGTAGTCGCCCCGCACGCCCTCCAGGAAGGAGGCCATCGCGAGGGGATCCGCCGCGACCATTGCCGGCGCGATCCGCGCCAACCGCTCACCGGCTTCGGGGTACGTCTCGGTGTAGTAGTCGACGAGTCGCTGCATGGACGCGCCGCTCAACGAATAGTCGGCGACGATCGATGCATCCGGGACGCCGAGCAGGCCGAGCACAACCGCGGCGAGGATGCCCGTCCGGTCCTTGCCCGCGCTGCAGTGGAACACCGCCGGGTAGCCGGCCGGATCCGAGAGGATCGCGAGCGCACCCGCGACCGACTGGGAACCGCGGTCGAGCATGTCGCGGTAATGCGCGGCGACCACCAGCGGGTCGATCCAGCCGGGAAGCTCATCCGGATCGGGGAGCACGTCGACCATCGGCAGGTGGTGCTCGACCGCGTCGGTCAGCGTCGCCGAATAGCGTCCACGTTCACGCGCCTCGTCCCGTGTACGCAGGTCGATCACCGTCACCAGTTCGAGACCCTGCAACTGCGCGATGTCCCGCGGGGTGAACGCGTGCGGACCGTCCGCCCGGAACAACCGCCGCGTCCGCACCTGTCGGCCCTCGGGCGTCGCGTAGCCGCCGACGTCGCGGAAATTGAAGCAACCGTCGAATCGAAGCTGCCGTTCGAACTCCTTCGGCGCGGCTTGCATCGCTCCACGGTACGGCGTCGACATCACGCGCCCGCAAACGCGTGATGAACGGCAATGAACCCGCGCGTGACGGCTCCGCGACCTACCGGGCGTCGCCCGTTCGCCGGGTCACAGGCGGGGGCGGCAAGATGCCGGGCACATGTTGGACCTCGTCGAGTCGCCGGAGCCCTCCAAGATCCGCACGGCGGACGGCACCGTGACGGGCTACTACGAATACGGCGATCCCGGCGGCGTGCCCGTGATCGCGCTCCACGGAACTCCGGCGTGCGGGGCCGGGTACGCGTGGGCAGATGCGCCGGCGCGCGCTCGCGGTGTCCGGTTCCTCGCACCCGACCGGCCCGGCGTCGGCGACTCCGATCGGTGGCCCTCGGGCCGCGGCGCGCTCGTCCGCGACTATGCGCCGTACGTCGTGGCGTTCGCCGATGCGCTCGAGCTCTCGCGCTTCGCCCTGATCGGCTACTCCGGCGGCGGTCCGTACGCGCTCGCCGCCGCGCACGCGCGGCCCGACCGGATCGACGCCCTCGCGATCGTCGCCGGCGCGGGCCAGGTCGGCGTCTGGGCCTCGTTGGAGGAGTTCGAGACGGCCGACCGTCAATTGACCTGGCTCGCCCAGCACGTTCCCTGGATCGCTCGCCTCGGGCTGTCGCTCTCGGTGCGCGCGTCGCGCACCCTCCCCCGCGCCGCGCTCCGGTTCGTGCAGATCGAGATGTCTGCGCCGGACCGCGCGGTGCTGGCGGAATTCCCCTCGGCCCGGGCCGCACTGGCGATCTTCACGCAGTCGGCCCGCCGTAGCGCGCGTGGTGTCGTCGACGACTATGCCGCACTCGGACGGCCCTGGGGCTTCCGCGTCGAAGATGTTGCCGTGCCGGTTCACTGCTGGCACGCGAGCGGCGATCTCGTCGTGCCGCCGCGCCACACCGACGAGCTCATTCGCCGCGTCGACGGTGCGCGCCTCACGACCTGGCCCGACGAGGGTCACCTCGCGATCGTCCATCACATCGGTGAGGTGCTCGACGCCCTGATCGGCGCCGGGCGCTAGGAACACTCCCGCTAGAGCATGCGCGCGAAGTGCTTGCTCAGCGTCTCGTTCTGCCCTTGGTAGTTCGACCCGATGCCCTGCCCGTAGAGGCGCTCGGGCGCGTCGAGCATCAGCTCGAATGTGAGCTTGCAGACACGCTGCCGGTGCTCGATCATGAACGGGACGTCGTGCGCGCGCACCTCGAGCGCGGCCCGCGAACCAACGGAGTCGCCCGCGGGGTCGAAACCGAAGCCCGGGTCGAAGAACCCGGCATAGTGCGTGCGGAGCTCGCCGCTCGTCGGGTCGTAGGCGGTCATCTCCGACGCGAGCGTGGGCGGGATGCACACGGCCTCGTCACTCATCAGCAGATAGAACCGCTGCGGTGTCAACACGACGCGGTCACCGTCCTCGTGCTTGACCCGCTCCCAGAAGCCTTCGGGATCCACCGGGGCCACCGCGCTCCTTGCGACGTCGAGCAGCGGCGCGTTGTCGCGGGCGCGGTGCCCGACATAGCCCTGGCCGTCGCCGTGCAGGTCGAGGCCGAGGAACAAGCCGCCGCCGAACGCGAGCTCGTCGCCCGGCACCGGCTCGCCGTGCTTGAACAGCAGCGGCTGCTGGTTGTGAAACGCGCGCACGTCGTCGTCGGTCAGCAAGGCGGACCCGACGGACAACCGGAGCTGATTCAGCGACAGGTCCTCGCGGACGCGCACCGGAAACGAGAGCGGAACGACCTCCAGGTAAAGCGGCCCGTCGTACCCCGCGGCGATCTCGTCGAAGCGGTAGCTCTCGTCGGTGATCACGCGCGTGAACACGTCGATGCGACCCGTCGAACTCTTCGGATTCGCCTTGCCGCGCACCTTCGGCGGCAGCGACAACCGCTCCTTCAACGGGATCAGGTAGGGGCGCTTGTTCTCGAGGACCGCACCGTCCTTGCGCAGATCGAGCTCGTCGATGATGTAGTCCTTGACCCGCCGCTCCACCGACTGGCTTCCGGGCAGGAAGCTGCAGCGGATCCGGTATGCGACCTCGCCGAGGCGGAGATCGAGGCTCGCGGGTTGGACGTTCTCGCGCGGAATGGTGAACCGGCCGGCATCGATCACCTTTGCATCGATGGCGCGCTCGAGGTACTGGCAGGGCAGGACGCCCTTGCGATACAGCGGGAGGTCGAGGTCCACGGGAGCGCAGCCTACGCGCGCACCACTTCCGCGATGCCGGGTGCCTGACGCGTTCCTTGCGTAGGCTGCGCCGATGCGCGTCTCCAAGCTCGTCGCAACGTCCGCGGCCCTCGCGCTCGTGCTCGCGGCTTGCTCCTCGTCGTCGAAGTCCTCCGCGCCGCCTGCTGCCCCGGCGACGACGACGACCACGATCGTGCCCGCGCCCGCGGGCCTCCCGGCGTTCTATTCCTTCAAGGAGCCGATCCCGACCAAGCCCGGGACGGTCATCAAGTCGGAGCAGGTCGCGGCGCCGAACATCAAGGGCACTGTGTATCGCGTGCTCTACGTCTCCACGACCGTGCACAATCAGCCGACTCCCGTCACCGGCCTCGTGTTCGTCCCGAAGACTCCCCCGCCCGCCGGCGGCTACCCCGTCGTGTCGTGGGGTCACGGCACCAACGGCATGGCCGACTCGTGTACGCCGTCGCTCGCGCCTGAAGATGCGGTGCCGCTGATCGACATGCTGCTCGACAAGGGCTGGGAGGTCACGGCGAGCGACTACCAGGGCGAGGGCACTCCGGGCCTGCTGCCCTACATCGCGGGCGACAGCGCCGCGCGCAACACGATCGACATCGTGCGAGCCGCACGGAACATGCCCAGCGCGCACGCGAGCGCCAACTACGTGGTGTGGGGCCACAGCGAGGGCGGCCAGACCGCGATGTTCACGCTGCACATCGGGCCCACGTACGCGCCCGAGCTCCACATGAAGGGTGTCGTCGCCGGTGCGCCCCCGTCGCAGTTCAACCTCATCTACAGCTTCTTGAAGACGAGCCCGTTCAAGTACTACCTGCTCATGGCCGCGGGCGGCCTCAACACCGCCTACGGCAACGTGCAGGCGCCGCTCGGTGAGGTGCTCACGGCCAAGGGTCTGGCGCTGATCCCGCTGCTCGACAAGGGCTGCTCCGACTACGTGTCGAGCCACCTCGCCAACATCGACATCTCGACGGTGACGAAGACCGACCCGTTCACGGTGCCGAAGTGGAAGACGGTCCTCGCGGCCAACGATCCGCAGCAGTTCAAAGTGAAGAGCCCGGTCCCCCTGGTGATCATCCAGGGCGCGAACGACGAGCAGATCCCGCCCGTATCCACGCAGATACTCGCGGCCCACCTCTGCGGGCTCCATCAAGACCTCGAACGGTGGATCTATCCCGGCCAGAGCCACGCGGGCGTGATCGGGCCGTCCGCCGCCGACATGGTGCACTGGATCGGCGACCGGTTCGCGAACGGCGCCAACCCCGACCCCTACGCGCCGACCGGACTCCCGAACGTCCAGACGACCACCTGCGCGTGATCCGGCACCTGCGCGTGACCCGGCACCTGCGCGTGATCTGGACCTGACGCTAACGTCAGGTCGGGATACGTACCGCAGAGGGAGCGCCGTCCATGGACCTGCCGAAGATCATCAGTGTCGACGACCATGTCGTCGAGCCGGCCCACGTCTGGCAAACCTGGCTGCCCGAGAAGTACCGCGAGCGCGGTCCGCGCATCGAGCGGCGCCGGTGGGGAGCGTTCTCGCACAAGCCCGGCGCGAAGTACGTCAACACGGAGGATCCGGACGGTCTTTGGGGCGACGCGTGGTACTTCGAGGACCGGCTCATCTACGTGCACAAGCGGTTCGTCGCGATCCCGCTGGAAGCCACGCCCGGCGGCGACCTTTCCAAGTTCGACCGCACGAAGATGGTTATGGAAGCGCTCACCTATGACGAGATGCGCCCCGGCTGCTACGACCGCGATGCGCGTATCGAGGACTTCGAACGCAACTGGGTGGACGGGTCGCTCCCGTTCCCGACGTTCCCACGATTCTGCGGCCAGACGTTCCTCGAGGCCGAGGACCACGACCTCGGGCTCGCGTGCGTGAAGGCGTACAACGACTGGATGGTCGAGGAGTGGTGCGCGCCGTCGAACGGCGTGAACATCCCGCTCTGTCTCATGCCGCTGTGGGACGTCGAGCTCGCGGCCGCCGAGATCCGGCGCAACGCCGAGCGCGGGGTGCGGGCGTTCTGCTTCAGCGAGCTGCCGCACCACCTGAAGCTGCCGACGATCCACAGCGGCGGGTGGGACCCCGTGCTCCAGGTGTGCAACGACACCGGCGTCACGCTGTGCATGCACATCGGGTCGTCGTCGACCAACCCGGCCGCGTCGCCCGACGCTCCCGGCGGCGTCGGAGGCACTCTGGCGTTCAACAACTCGATGTCGTCGCTCGCCGACTGGCTCTTCTCGGGCAAGCTGATCCAGTTCCCGAGCCTGAAGCTCGCCTACTCGGAGGGCCAGATCGGCTGGATCCCGTACGCGCTCGAGCGCGCCGACACCGTGTGGGAGCAACACGACAGCTGGCAACACTCGAAGGAACGGATTCCCGAGCCGCCGTCGACCTACTACTACGGGCGCATCTTCGGCTGCTTCACCGCCGACTATCACGGTCTTCACTCCCTCGCCGAGGTCGGCGAGGACAACATCTGCTTCGAGACCGACTACCCGCACACGGACACCACGTGGCCGACCTCGAAGGAGTACGCCGAAAAGATGCTCGCCGACTTCGACGAGAAGCTCGCGTACAAGGTGCTGCGCGGGAACGCGATCAAGATGTTGGAGCTCGACCGGGTCTGAGGCGCGGTGCGCGTGCCGAAAGGACGCGGCGCCGGATCAGTCGTTCGCCGGCCTCAACCGGCCAGGAACCGCGCCGCGAACCGCTCGACCGGCTCGCGACCGCCGCCCGGCCAGCCGCACACGAGGTATTCGATCCCGGCCTTCTCCCATGCTTCGACGTTGGCCGCAATCGTGTCGAGATCGTCCTCGAGCGAAAGCGAAGACGCGCGCGTGATATCGGCCGGGTCGCGACCCGCACCCTCGGCGAGCGCGCTGAGTCGCTGCGACTTCGCTGCCATCGACTCGGGCGAGCCCCACGCGTGCCACACGTCCGCGTAGCGGGCCGCGATCGGCATCATCCGCTTCTCGCCCGACGCGCCGATCCAGATCGGCGGGCGAGGTCGCTGGACGGGACGCGGCAGGAGCGTCGCGTCGCGAACTTGGAAGTGGGCACCCTCGAACGTGAAGCCGTCGGTGGAGAGCAGCCCCCGGAGGATCTGTACGGCCTCCTCGAAAGCGTCGACCCGCGCCTTGAGCGGAGGGAACGGGATGCCGAGCTCACGGTGCTCTTTCTCGAACCAGGCCGCGCCGTACGCCAGCTCGAGCCGGCCTCCGGACGCGTGATCGATTGTGATGGCCTCGGCCGCGTACACGGCCGGATGGCGATAAGTCATCCCGGTGATGAGGATGCCGAGCCGTACGCGCTCGGTGATGCCGCTCCACGCCGCGAGTGTCGTGCTCGCCTCGAAGCATTCCCCGGGGCCGTCGCCGTACATCGGCTGGAAATGGTCGAATCCCCAGATCCCGTCGAAGCCGAGTTCGTCGGCGAAGCGAGCGCGCGACGCGCTCTCACTCCAGGGCATCCGCTGCTGAGCAATGTCCAAGCCGAATCTCACGGTCCCCCCTCAGCCGAAGCGCGACTTCGGTCGCTCCTGCAGCTCGTCGTCGACGAAGAGATCGACGCGTTCGTCGTAGAACGCGACGTGACCGGCGATGCGTTCGCTCTCCGGCAGCGGCGTACGGTACGACCACGCGACGTTCGCCTCCAATTCGTCGCCGATCCTCGCCGACCAGTACTCCGCCTGGCCCTTGTACGGGCATCGGCTCGTGTGGTCGGTCGCGACGAGTAGATCCATCCGGACGTCGACCTTCGGGAGGTACCAGCGCGGCGGCAGCCCGGTCTCGAAGAGCACCAGCGCCCGCGGTGAATCGGCGAATACGACGCCACCAATCTCGACGCGCACCCGTCGCGAGGTCGGGAGGATGTCGACGCGCGTGTACGGGTTACGCGCGTGGACGAACACCTCTTCGTCTTCCTCGAACCACGCGTCCATCGCATCCCAGTCGAAGCGGATGAATTCGCGCAGCTCTTCGATGGGCGAGCCGGCGTACTGCCACGCGGCATCGATGCGTTCCTCGTCGCCGACCCGCACCGTGAAGTGCGCGGCGTCGCCCCGGCTCGGCGAGTGCGTGACCGTGGCGGTCGGCTCCATGAGGTCCGCCCGTACGTCGGACTTCGGCACGTAGTACGCGGGATAGAAGGGTGTCTCCCAGACGTACAGCGGGCGAACGGTGTCGGCGACGGCGACCCCGCCGACGTACGCGCGCACCCGCTTCGACCCCTGCTCGACT
>DATJAA010000187.1:0-3746 GCA_035516815.1 Acidimicrobiia bacterium
CACCTGCACCGACGCTCGCGCCATCCCCGACCCGGCGCCGGTGATGACCGCGACCTTGCCGTCCAACAACCCCATCAGGGCACCCCCATATCGCGTCGCGCCTGAATTCGTGCCACCGCAGAATGACACCAATATTCCGGGCGGGCAAGCCCGTCAGCGCACCGAACCGAAGAACGTGTGCAGGTCGTCGGCGAAGAGCACCGGCTGTTCCATGGCCGCGAAGTGACCGCCGCGGGGCATGTCGACCCAGTGCGTCACGTTGTAGCGGCGTTCGACCCAGGGCCGGGGGTAGCGCAGCACCTCTTTCGGATAGCGGGCGACACCGGTCGGAACGCCGACGTACGCCTGCGCCTCACGGCTGTGCGCGTGCTCCCAGTACAAGCGCGCCGACGAAGCGATCGTCTGCGTGACCCAGTACGTCATCACATTGGTGACGATCTGATCGCGGGTGAAGACGTTCTCGGGAACGCCGTCGCAGTCGCTCCAGGCGCGCAACTTCTCGACGATCCACGCGAGCAGCCCCGCGGGGGAGTCGTTCAACGCGACACCCAAGGTCTGGGGCTTGGTCGACTGCTCCTGCGCGTAACCCGACTCCTCGCGCGCGAACTGTTGCAGCGCGGCGAGATCGGTCCGATCGGCGTCGGTGAGCTCGAGCGGGTCGTCGGGCCGGTCGGCAATCGGCATGTTGCAATGAATCGCCGCGCAGTGCTCCGGGTCGAACGCGCCGATTCTCGTGGCGACCTGCGCGCCCCAGTCGCCGCCTTGTGCCCCATAGCGTGCGTAACCGAGCCGCCGCATCAGCTCCACGAACGCGCGGGCGATCCGCGGCACGTCCCACCCCGGCGTGCGGGTCGGCTCGGAGAAGCCGTAGCCCGGCAACGACGGTGCGATCACGTGGAACACGTCGGTCAACCGCGGGATCACGTCGAGGAACTCCACGACGGAACCCGGCCAACCGTGCGTGAGCAACAACGGAAGGGCGTCCGGATCGGACGAGCGCGCGTGGACGAAGTGGATCGACTGGCCGTCGATCGTCGTGCGGAAGTGCGCAAGCTCGTTGAGCCGCGCTTCCTGCGTTCGCCAGTCGTAGCCGTCGCACCAGTACGCCACGAGCTCGCGCAGGTAGTCGACCGGTATCCCGTACTCCCAGCCGGTGCCGTCGATCCGGTCGGGAAAGCGGGTCTGCGCCAGGCGCCTGCGCAGATCGTCGAGGACTGCGTCGTCGATGCTGATCCGGAACGGCTCGATCGCGTCCGTCATGTGACGGGGTCGAATTCGAGGTATAGGCGCGTGAGACCGCGCAGGATGTACGTGGGCGCGTAGGCGTAACGGCGCGCGCCGGCGGGACCGTGATGCGCCTCCGCGATGCGGATACCCGTCATCCGGTCGAGGAGGCGTTCGATGCTGATTCGCCCCTCGGCGCGCGCGAGTGGCGCGCCGGGACACGTGTGCACGCCGTGCCCGAACGCGATGTGCTGACGCGCGTTCGCCCGGTCGGCGACGAACTCGTCCGCGTGCTCGAAGCGGCGCGGGTCGCGGTTCGCCGCGCCGGTGAGCACCATCACGGTGGTGCCGGCGGGGATGTCGACGCCGCCGATCGTTGTCGCGGTGCGTGAGAGCCGGAAGTCGCCCTTGATCGGGCTCTCGAAGCGCAGTGCCTCCTCGACGAAGTTCGGGATGTGGTCGCGGTGTTCGCGCAGCACTTTCTGCAGCTCCGGTTGCTCGGCGAGTTGCCGGAGCGCGGCTGCGAGGAGCCGCACGGTCGTCTCCTGTCCGGCGGCGAAGAGGTTCACGGCGACGCGGACGACGTCGATCACCTCGGGTTGCGACCCGTCGGGAAAGGTCGAGGTCGCGAGGCCGGTCATGACGTCGTCGCGCGGCGTGCGGCGCCGATCCTCGATGTACTCGGTGAACCGGGCGTAGAGGAACTCCAGAGGGCTGTGCGTCATGGCGGTCGCCGTGCTGCCGATGGCGCGGTCGGGGCGCTTCGTCCCGAGCTCGGCCCGGAACTCGGCGTGATCGGCCTCGGGCACGCCGAGCAGATCCGCGATCACCAGCAGCGCGAACGGGCTCGCGAAGTCACTGATGAACTCGCACCGGCCGCTGACGAGGAACTCGTCGATCTGGCGATCGGCGAGCCGCCACATGAACGCCTCGTTCTCGCTCAGACGCTTGGGCGTGATCAGGCGCATCAGCAACGCGCGATGTGCGGTGTGTACGGGTGGGTCGAGTGTCGGCAGCTGGTCGCTGAACGGGAGCTCGTCGCGGTGCTCATCGATGAGCGCGCTCACGTCGTCACCGACGAGCGGGACGGGGAAGCCGGGGAAAGGTCCGGTCACCGAATTGCACGAGGAGAACGTCGCGGTGTCGTGGAAAACGGCGATGGCCTCTTCGTACCCGGTGACCATCACGACGTCGTGATGCGGCTCCCGCTGCACCGGGCATTGCGCGCGGAGGTGCTCGTAGTACGGGTACGGATCGGCGACGAAGTCGTTGTCGCGGAAGAAGTCGATCCGGTCGAAGTCGATCCCGTCGAGCTCGGTCACCGCGCGGCTCCGTCCTGCCCGTGTTCGACGGTGAATGGCGTTGGCACTATACGAGAGCGACATTTCCGCCGCAACGGGCGCCCGTCGTCACAGTTCGATGAGCGTCGGGACGCGTCGTTCGGCGATCAGTTCCCTTCCTATCGCGAGAGTGATCTCCTCGCCCGATCCGAACAGCCCTTCGAGCACCATCGTCCGCTTGAGGAAGCGATGAAACGGGTGGTCGGTGGTGAACCCGATCCCTGCGAGCACCTGCTGGCAGTTGGTCGCCACGGTCCGAGCGGCGTATCCCGCCGTCGCTTTGGCGAGCGCGGCGGTGAGCGGGTTCGGCTCGTCGCCGGCGGCGGCGAGCGTCGCTTCGAGCGCTTCGATCGCGAGGAGTGTGTTCGCGAGCCGATGGCGAACGGCTTGGAACGACGCGATCGGCCGACCGAATTGCACCCGCTCCAGCGCGTGGGTGCGGGCGAGCGAGAGCATCGCGCGGGTAGCACCGGCGATCTGGCGCGCGGTCGCCCGACGGCCGAGGGCGACGGCCGCTTCCCAAGCCGCCGGGTCGCCCACCTGGTCGACGACCGGACTGTGGTCGACCCGGACGGTGTGGAATCCCGCGTCGGGATCGATGCCGCGGACCGCGCAGACGTCGATCGACGCGACCGGAACCGTCGCCGCGACCGGGCCCGATCCGGTGTGGCCGACGATCAACAGGTTCCGGGCCGTGGCGACGCGTGCCGTTGCGAGCCCGAGTGCGCGGGCGTGGCCGTCGGATATGTGAGCGGGCGGGTCCCACGCGCCGAACGGTGGGAGCAGCACCGCGAGATCCGGGCCCGGCTTCCGGCCGAGCGCGCCGGCCAACACGTCGTCGAGTGCGGTCGCCGCACGGTTCGTCGCGCCGAGGGTCTCGAACACGATGTCGACCGCGTCACGCGGCTCGGTGTCCAACATCTCGAGCCAGCCGAGGCCGGCCAACACCGTGTCGGCACTCGTGCCCGCGTCGGCGAGCGCGGCGCGGATGGTGTCTTCGAGAAGCGCCCGCTCGGCCGGATCCATCATTCGCCGCCGCCGAGGTCGAGCAGGCGGCGGGCGATGATGTTGCGCTGGATCTCCGCGCTGCCGCCGTAGATCGTGGCGGCGCGTGCGTAGAGCATCTCGCTGCGCCACCGCCGGCTGACCGGGTCGTCGCCGATGGCGACGTCGGCGGCGAGG